>JAQIDD010000082.1 GCA_027858215.1 Candidatus Delongbacteria bacterium
AGTAATGAAGCGAACATTTCAACCTTCGGTAAGAAAAAGAAACAACAAGCATGGTTTCAGGAAACGTATGTCCACAAAGAACGGACGTAAAGTGTTGTCAAGAAGAAGAAAAAAAGGACGGAAGAAGGTTTCTGTATCCAGTGAATTCCGTCCACGGCGAAGTAAACAATAATACATGGAAGGTTTTTTGAAAAAGAAAGGATTTAATAAATTTGTATAAACATCAAAACCAAACACTATGAAAAAATTAATTGTTATTTTAATTGCAGTTCTGGGTGTGGCACTAGTTACGCAAGCCCAGGAAAAAGAAGATTTCACCTCCGACCGGGGCGTTTATATGATGCCTGAAAGTGGTGATATCGGACTGGGATTTAATGCTATCCCATTTTTAAATTATGTAGGTAACGCTTTTAACGGCACTGCCGGAAACAGCATTAGTGTAAATTTCATTAACAATCAGGCGATTGTTGGTAAGTATTATCTTTCTGATGATGCAGCAGCACGTGGTGAATTGCGCATTGGTTATCTGAATAACAAAAATGCGGAGTTCATTCAGAAAGACCAGGATATACCCGATCCTGATGTGCTTGTTGAAGACGTTGAGAAAACAGGAATTACCAATGTTCATGTTGGTGCCGGTTATGAAATGCGTCGTGGGCATGGCCGTTTGCAAGGCTATTATGGCGGCATGCTGATGCTTAATTATTTCGCATCCAATGCCAGGTATGACTATGGCAATCCCATTACTGGCGATTTCAACAGCCCAAACACTACCAACTTTGGTGGCAATTTAACCACTGACGGACGTGTTACTGAATCCTACAACCAAAGTATGGGTGCAGGTTTGCGCGGTTTTATCGGTGTTGAGTATTTCTTTCTTCCCAAAATTTCAATTGGCGGCGAATTTGGTTGGGGTTTTAATTACAATTTCATGCTTAAATCCCAAGAAACTGCTGAAATGTGGAACGGAACTGAAATTGAAACCAATACAACCGAGCAGGCCAAAGATGCTACTTTCAATTTAGATACAGATAATAATTACATGGGTAGCATATTTATGATATTCCATTTTTAATTTAAAAAATTGAGTAATTAACCATAAAAATCAAAAAATTATGAAAAAATCGTTGTCAATTATCCTTATGATCCTCATTGGAGGTTTCTTTGCATTCACAAGTTGTGATGAAGAAGAAGCAGATTCCGGAACCACTCCAACAGCTACACTTAAAGGTACTGTGTATGCCGAGCTTGACCTGAGCAATACTAGCACAGAAGAAGTGTCGGCAGGAAAAACTATCATTCTCCGTATTGATGCGGCGGATTTGGTACTTGAGCCCATTACCGGTTATGCTTACCAAACCCTTCAGTATGAAGCAACTACAAATTAAGAAGGAGAATACAGTATTGAACTCCCGACAGCTACTCACCAGGGTGTTCCTGTAGAAATTCAGGCTGTTTCATTCGAAGCTCAGCAAACTCAGGCTGATGCTTCATACAAAGATGAAGTGTATGAACATGCTGGCAGTACAGCAACCTTACAAGAAGGAGAAATCGTTTATCAGGATATTAATTACGTGTACTGATAAAAACCCTAAAACATATTGTTTTAAAAAAGCCGGCTTCAGTGAAGCCGGCTTTTTTGATGAATAAGTTTTTGTATAATGTTTGAATAAATATCAACCCAGGTAAGCTTTCAGCAATTTGCTTCGTGAGGTATGCCTTAACCGGCGAATGGCTTTTTCTTTTATTTGCCGCACACGTTCCCTGGTAAGTGAGAATTTTTGTCCTATTTCTTCCAGTGTCATTTCCTGGCAATTGATACCAAAGAAATAACGCACAATATCCCGCTCTCTGTCTGTGAGTGTTGCCAGTGCCCGTTCCACTTCACGGCTGAGTGATTCACCAATGAGGTTGTTGTCCGCACTTGGAGAATCAGCATTTTCCAACACATCCAGCAAGGAGTTTTCTTCGCCTGTTACAAAGGGGGCATCAACCGATACATGACGTCCAGAAACCCTTAATGTGTCAGATACTTTTTCTGATGGCAGGTCCAGTTCTTTTCCCAGTTCTTCAGAAGTGGGTTTCCGTTCATGTTCCTGCTCAAATCTTGAAAAAGCTTTGTTGATCTTATTCAATGAGCCAACCTGGTTTAATGGTAAGCGAACAATACGTGATTGTTCGGCAAATGCTTGAAGAATACTTTGTCGTATCCACCAGACAGCATAAGAGATAAATTTAAATCCGCGTGTTTCATCAAATTTTTCCGCTGCCCGTATTAATCCCAGGTTGCCTTCGTTGATAAGGTCAGGTAAACTTAAGCCCTGGTTTTGATACTGTTTGGCCACAGATACAACAAATCGCAGGTTTGCACGTGTGAGTTTTTCCAGTGCCAATTGATCGCCTTGCTTAATACGCTGTGCCAGTTCAACTTCTTCCTCAACGGTAATCAGTTCTTCCCTGCCTATTTCCTGTAAATACTTGTCAAGGGAAGCACTTTCACGATTGGTAATCGATTTTGTGATCTTTAGTTGTCTCATAAAATGTGTCGCCTAATAATTTCGTTTAAAAAAATGTCCTGACTATTATATACGTAGCTTTTTCTAAAAGGTTGTAAAGATACATGAAAATTTAATGCAAAATTATAAAATAAGACTAAATTCTGAATCTCATATATGTATGAATTTATGTTGCAGACGTAGGTTTGTTTTCACCACAAATAAAGGCTGTAATATGCTATGCTTCCATTGGGATATATCCCTTCGATAAGGATTTTTCTGCCTTTATTCTCTTCAATTATGTTGTTAAGATCCTTCACGCTTTTTACAGGCATATTGTTGATGCTTGTGATGATAAAACCTTTGCTAACGCCGTTATCTCTTAATTTCCCCGGATACATTTCAGTGATTTTCACACCGTATCTAAGCCTTAACTGACGTTTTTCTTCCAATGGTACGTTTTCAAATTCACCTCCCAAAACCTTGATTATTGTGCTGCTGACGAGTTCAGTATTGCCGTATTTGTTTTTTAAAGTCAACTTCCTGGTTATTTCTTTACCGTCTCGTACAACAGAAACATTGACTTTATCACCGGGTCTGTATTTGCTGATTTGTTCCATAAACTGACTAACGGTATTGACTTCTACTCCGTTGAATTCTTTAATGATATCACCCGTTTTAATGTTGGCTTCATCGGCAGCCCCGTCTTCAGAAATTTCATAAATCAGAATACCGTTGGATGTGTTAAGATCAAATTTTTCAGCGACATCAGCATCTATATCTACCAATGTTGCACCCATATAAGCCCTTTGCACATTGCCATATTCGATGAGGTCTGCCACAATTTTTCTGACAATATTAACAGGAATGGCAAATGAATACCCGATAAAAGAACCTGTCTTGCTTGCGATTGCAGTGTTTATCCCGATCAGTTCCCCATCCTGATTAACGAGCGCACCTCCGCTGTTACCGGGATTTACTGCTGCATCTGTCTGAATGAAAGATTCAATGCTGTATTGGTCAGAAAAAATATTAATGTTTCTTGCTTTCGCAGAAACAATTCCCGCTGTTACTGTGGATGTCAGGTTGAAGGGATTACCTACCGCCAGCACCCATTCACCAACGTTCACTGCATCGCTGTTGCCATAGCGCATTGGGGGCAATTCTGTTTCATCAATTTTTAACAGTGCAATATCTGTGGTTGCATCGGTTCCGATGATTTCTGCTTCAAAACTTCTACGGTCGTTAAGGACGACTTTTATTCGGTCTGATTGTTGAATGACATGCCTATTAGTGACAATGTAACCATCGGATGAAATAATCACACCAGAGCCAGAGGCCTCGGCTTGCTTGCTTCCACCAGGGCGTGTGCCGAAAATAAAATCATACAGGCTGTATCCCTGTTGATTGTAATATGAGGTAATATGTACAACTGATGGCAGGCTGGCTTCGACAGCTTCAGAGAAATCAACATGGCCTGAGGGTAATTTTGGCATTGCTGATGTTTTGATGCAGGCATTGTCCAAACTTGCTTCATAAGCTTCAACTAATGTGTGCTGACGGCTTTCATCTGTTTTTTCATCGACAAAATAATAGACAGTTACAAAGCTAAGAATGCCTCCAAAAATTCCGGACAGTATTGATAATATCCATGTTTTTGCTTTCATCATCGCTTAATTTATTGTTACTTTTGTTCCTTTAACGAGAAAAATGTTCATTGTGTTTTTGTTTTAACAAAATTTTATGAAAATTCATTTTTATAAATACCAGGGAGCGGGCAATGATTTTATCATCATTGATGAGATGAAATCTGCATTTAAACTAAATCATACTAGCATAAAAAAGATGTGTGACCGGCATTTTGGTATTGGTGCCGATGGATTGATGAAAGTGCGTCCTTCGGATGATTATGATTTCCGGATGATATATTATAATGCGGATGGTTATGAAGGCAGCATGTGTGGAAATGGTGGCCGGTGTGTGCATCTGTTTGCACATCACAGAGGCCTGGCAGGGGTGGAATCACGATTTGAGGCTGCCGGGAATGTGTATAAAGGCTGGATTGAAGAAGATGGACAGTATCTGGATATGCATGATGTACAGATACCATCACTTACAGGTGATCCGGTAATTGATACAGGCAGTCCGCATGTTGTTGTGCCAGTGGAATACCTTGAAAATTATGATGTGTTGAGAGAAGGAAAGCGCATCAGGGAAGATGAAATGTATAAACCGGATGGTGTCAATGTGAATTTCATTAGTGAGCTTTCAGCAACTGAGATTAGCCAGCGTACGTATGAACGTGGTGTTGAAAATGAAACCATGGCGTGTGGTACAGGGGCAGTGGCAGGCGCTGTTTACCAAGCCACACGGCATGATTTACCGGATACGGTTATCACAGTACACATGCGCGGAGGTGACCTGAATGTACATCTGATACGCAGTGGTGATTTTTTTAATGTGTGGCTGGAAGGGCCGGCAGCATTTGTGTTTGAAGGGGATGTTGTTGTATAATTCACTTTCATATAACTTTTTAATTACAGTTACTGTTATTTTTGGACAACCTGATTTATTTGGGTGGGGCTTTGATCTTCCTGATTGGGAGTATTTCCCGGTGAGAATCAAGGCAATGGGAATAAGTTGAATTATATTGCTTATCAGGGCTAAAGCCCAATGTGTTTTGTGCGAGTAATTTTGATTAACCCCGGCCTTGATGTTGTATTACAATGACAAGAACCTATTCAACATGGTTTATAGTAAGCCTGTTAACAATCGTATCAAAACAATAAAAGAAAATCAAGGCATTTGCGGATTCAAGGGAATGAGTTTTTTGTTTTCAAAAATTTGCGATGCTGTTACACCTGCCGTTTCAGTTCTGAGGCGTGAATTGCCGAGTTTTACCGGATAAAAACCAGCATCAATGGCGCTGGTATATTCTGATGGGGAAAAATCCCCTTCCGGGCCAATCAATATCATGGTGTACTTGGTTGTATCTGCCAGGTTAATAAAGTGTTTTGGTGGTAATGTTTCGCTGTAGGCGATAAAGCGTGCTTCTGATCTTTTCTGAATAATATCGTAAAATTTTGTCAATGGATGCAATTTGGGTTTATACAAATGTCCGGATTGTTTCATGGCAGAAATGATGATCTTTTCAAGGCGGGAGAGTTTGATTCTGTTACGTTCGGAGTGTTTTGTTATGATTGGAATGATCTCTGCAATACCGATTTCGCAGGCTTTTTCAACAAACCATTCAAACCGGCTGATGTTTTTTGTCGGTGCAATGGCAATGGAAAGCTTGCTTTCAGGTTCTTTCAGTGTTTTTACAAGCGAAGTAGCCCTGATGTCTGTTTGCTTTTTTGATGATGAGACAATGGTTCCCAGGAAGAGATTTCCTGATCCATCACAGATGTGAATTTCATCCCCTTCAAGTTTTCGTAACACCCGTGTCAGGTGATGAGCTTCATCGTTCGAAAGGCTGATGATGTTTTTTGTATCGATTCCGGGACAATAAACCAGTGACATAATTCACACAATTTTTGTTGCAAGATAGAAAAAACTGGAGGTTTTTCAATGTTGTGATTTTTTACGACATTTACAGCATGAAACGCATCGGACTGTTATCGGACACACATGGTTTTTTTGATGAAGCGTACGCTGATTTTTTAAACAATGTGGATGAAATCTGGCACGCTGGAGACATAGGTACGGTTGAAATAAGTGACCGTCTTGAAGCGTTTAAGCCGCTGCGTGCTGCGTATGGCAACATTGACAGCCATGACATACGGTTGCGCTATCCTGAACACCAGCGTTTTGAAATTGAAGGCCTTAAGGTCTGGATGACACACATTGGTGGATATCCCGGACGTTATGCACCCGGGGTAAAATCTGAAATTTTCAAACAACCTCCGGGTTTGTTCATTTCAGGACATTCGCATATACTCAAGGTGATGCCTGACAAGCGGCTGGATTTACTGCATATCAATCCGGGGGCAGCCGGAAACAGTGGGTTGCATAAAGTGCGGACAGTTTTGCGCTTTGTTGTGGATGACGGTAAAGTAAAAGAGCTGGAGATTTGGCAAAAACAACGGTAAATTCAGCCAAAAAGGGATTTGTTTTTCTTTTTGACTGAATATGCTGTTTATATAATGTGGGTTTTAGCTTTCCAGAAAACTACCCATTATACTGCGTGAGCCTTTTTTCTGGTTTCCGCCCCGGGGTGATAATTCCTTCTGGAGTTTTTTGATGGGCATGGATTGCAACCAGATTTTACCGGTTCCTTTGAGTGTAGCCAGGAAAAGTCCTTCACCGCCAAAAACCATGGATTTGAGGTTGCCGGCTTTTTCAATGCTAAAATCAATGCTGTCTTCAAAAGCTACAACACACCCGGTATCGACGCGTATGGTTTCATCGTGCAGTTCTTTTTCCACCAAGGTTCCACCTGCATGAACGAATGCCATGCCTTCTCCGGTAATTTTTTGCAGGATAAAACCTTCACCGCCAACCAGGCCGGCACCCAACCGTTTGTTCATTGTAACCGAAAGTTTTGTTCCCATGGCAGCGCATAAAAACGCATCCCGTTGTGTAATGAGGTTCCCGTTCAAGTCCCCGAGAGAAATGGGTACTATGGTTCCCGGATAGGGAGCTGCAAATGCCACATGGCCCTTTCCGGTTCCTTTGTGAGTGAAATGCGTCAGAAACAAGGATTCGCCGGTAAGCATACGTCCTCCGGCTTTCATGAGTTTTTTGAATACACCTTGTTTTGGGTCTGAGCCGTCACCCATTTTGGTTTGAAAATCGATGTCTTTTTCCATGTAAAACATGGTTCCTGCTTCGGCAATTACGGTTTCATCAGGATCCAGTTCCACTTCTACGTACTGGATATCATGCCCTGAGATTTTGTAATCAATTTCGTGAGATTCCATACTATTTTGCTTTTTAATGATTTAATACAAAGATAATATAATTGGTGATTCCGGTCTAAAAAGTTAAAAATAACAAAATTTCCCAAGAAACCACAAGGTGATGGAGTCGGATTAGCTGTCTGCGACAGCTTTAGTTTTTGTCCACAGATTAGCACAGATTGACACAGATTGGCTGTCTAACGACAGCTTTTGTTTTGTTCACAGATTAGCACAGATTGTCACGGATTAGCTGTCTTGCGACAGCTTTGGTTTTGTCCACAGATTAGCACAGATTGACACAGATGAGCTGTCTTGCGACAGCTTTTGTTTTGTCCACAGATTAGCACAGATTGTCACGGATTAGCTGTCTTGCGACAGCTTTTGTTTTTGTCCACAGATTAGCACAGATTGACACAGATTGGCTGTCTTGCGACAGCTTTAGGTTTGTCCACAGATTAGCACAGATTGACACGGATTAGCTGTCTTGCGACAGCTTTATGGGTTTTGGTAAAGATTGACTGGAATTGACGATGGGTTGTTTGCGGCAGGGCGGAGGCCGGCAGCCCGTGTGCTGTGATGCTGATGTGCTGTGCTGTGGACAGAGCGACCGGAGGCTTTGCCCGGCGTAACAACGTGAAGACGGGAAGCTCCTGCCACAGCATGACAGCACAAGCAGAGCAGTGCGCGGCTACAGGCCGCAGACCGACCTGAAAGGGGCCGCCCAGATAACAGAAAAAAGCCTGAAATTGCAGAATTAATAATTTGTTGTTTTCTTTATGCCGGTTTATCGAAAATGGTTTGATTATGATGAAGAAAGTGCCGCATACGTATGTGATTATTTTTTCCCTTATTATTGTGTGTGCAATATTGACCTGGTTTATTCCTGCCGGCGAATATGAGCGTACCGATAAAGTCATGGAAGATGGCACCACTCGCGAAGTCATTGTGGAGGGGTCGTATCATGAAGTTGGCAAATCACCACAGACATGGCAAGTGTTTTCAGCGATGTTTAAAGGTTTTGTCAAACAGGCAAACATCATCATTTTTATTTTGATGATCGGCGGTGCGTTTTGGATCATGAATGCCAGTAAAGCACTTGATGTGGGTATCATGGCTTTTCTCAGATATACCAGGCGGCTGGAAAAACATAAATTCATTAAAAAAATCGGGGTAAATAACCTGGTGATGGTCATGATCATGTTGTTGTTTAGTATGTTTGGAGCTATATTTGGAATGAGCGAGGAAACCATTGCGTTTGTGATCATTTTGGTTCCGCTTGCCATTTCGATGGGATATGACAGCATAACCGGTATTTCACTTGTGTATGTAGCAGCGCATCTCGGGTTTGCCGGGGCGGTATTTAACCCGTTTACCATTGGCATTGCCCAGGGATTGTCGGATATTCCACTTTTTAGCGGGTTTGAGTACAGGTTATTTTGCTGGTTGATTATCAATATCATTGGGTTTTCTTTTGTGTTGGTGTATGCGTCACGCATCCGGAAAAAGCCGACGCGATCGTTGATGTATAAAGCGGATTCTTACTGGCGGGATAAAAAGGCAGACTTGTCAGATGATTTTAAGTATTATACCCCCTTAAGTGGATGGGTGGCTTATGCATTGCTTTTGACTGGGCTGATCCTTTTCTCTGTAAAATACCCCACTACAGAAATGAGCATTGGTAATGCTTCTGCTGTGTTGCCTGCTGCTCCAGTGGCTACCGCTTTGTATGCCATCATTGGATTTTTCAGCCTTCGGAAATCCGTACATTATTATATTTTGAGTTTACTTGGGTTCACCATTGTTTTCCTGATTATAGGAGTGATGGGATATGGCTGGTATGTGATGAAAATCGGTACCTTGTTTTTTGTCATGGGAATATTCAGTGGCATTGCCATGAGCGCCGGCGGAAACCGTATTACGAAATTATTCATTGAAGGGACGAAAGATATTTTATCTGCTGCCCTGGTAGTTGGTCTGGCAGGTGGTATCATTGTTATTCTTGAAGACGGCAAAATCATTGATACCATCATGTACCGCATTTCGATTTCAATGGATGAGGTTGGCAAAGTTGGCTCCATGGGTATCATGTATGGAATTCAAAATGCACTGAACATCATCATTCCATCCGGGTCGGCAAAAGCAGCCTTAACTATGCCGATTATGGCTCCTTTCAGTGATTTGATAGAAATATCACGGCAGGCAACGGTGCTGGCTTTTCAGTTTGGTGATGGGTTTACCAACATGATTACCCCAACATCCGGCGTGTTGATAGGCGCATTGGGTGTGGCTAAAATTCCTTATGACAAATGGTTTAGATGGGTGTGGCCAATGATCCTGATGTTGATCGTTGTTGGTTTTTTATTATTGCTTCCCACGTTGTTTATGAATCTGAATGGGTTTTGATGGGGGCGGGAGAGCCGTCTGCGACGGCTTTTTGTTTTGGTCCACAGATTACACAGATTTGCACAGATTTGCTGTCTAACGACAGCTTTGTTTTTGTCCACAGATTACACAGATTGTCACGGATTAGCTGTCTGGTGACAGCTTTTGGTTTTGGTTCACAGATTACACAGATTGAATGGAGATGGAGAGATGGCACGAAGCACGAGGGAACGAAGGTTCGATAGGGCGACGGGAGACCGGAGTCGGAAGTTGGGGGTGATATTAAATCAGGTCATCCCTGCTGATCTGACCAATATCTATGATGCCATTAATCACGGCATATACGGTGAGTCCGGAAATGGTTTTGATGCCCAGTTTTTCGGTGATGTTTTTCCGGTGCGATATGACTGTGTGGGTGCTGATAAAAAGTTTTTGGGCCATTTCTTTGTTAGATAGGCCTTTGGCTACCAACGCCAGTATTTCGCTTTCCCTACGGCTTAATTCACTTTTATGTGCAGCATGTGGCTGTATTTCATCATGGCCTGAAAATGTTTGTTCTACTTGTTTACACAATTGTTCCCGGCTTGTGTTTATGCTGATTTCATTTGAACTATCTTGATTTTCAGGCTGATTGACGTATATCAGAAGTTTAGCCTTATGATTGAAAAATTTCGGAGATGCCTTGATTTTTTTTTTGTTTATTTCATCTGCAATGAAAAGCAAATT
>JAQIDD010000125.1 GCA_027858215.1 Candidatus Delongbacteria bacterium
GCTTTGCCTCTGCACTTGCTTCGTTCGTCAGTTGCGCAAAATTTGCACAAAATTTGTGCCTTGCATCTTATTCATCAAATTTGTTTCTTGAAAGAAAAGAATTATTAGAAGGCCCCTTATGAAATGTGGTGCTTTGCGTCTCCAATATAAAATCCAGGTATGACAATAATTCGCTGTGCAAGTCTTTAATACGTTTAAAAACTTTCTTATTTGTTTGCTTAAGTTGATATAACCGTAAATCACGTCGAATCAGGGCAAGCCACTCTGCATACAACTGGGCAAGCATACCGGTTGTGGTAATGGATAAAAGATACAGCATTGCAAGCCCAAAATTATCGCTGACAGCCCATACAATAGCTGTTTGGCCAAGGTATATTGGTATCAGCATGAACAATGCCCATAAAAATTTAATCGAAGAATGAAATTGTTTGTCTTTTACTTTGAGGACCAATATCTTGGGAACAATATATAGTAAAATGTTATTGATAAAACCATATAAAAATACAGGAGAAAACAGGATTAAAAGCAATGTATTCCATAATAATCTGAAAATGTTGATTTTCTCTTTGCTTATGGATTGGTCGGAGAGTTTATATGTGTTTCTGAGCTTCCTGTATTTATCCATTTTATGCCTGAATTCCTCCATCTTGTCAGGATAGTCGTCAGAGAATTTATCAAGCATAAGGATGGTTATCTGGTCTGCAATGAATTTATTTTGTTGATTGATCTTCCCAAGCTTCATCCTTTTTATCATGTTCTTTACGTACATGGTTCTTACAGATTCATACAGATCATAAAAATCCAGCTTTCGAATATTGATTACCAGTGGTTCAGTAGCATCTTTCATATCATCACGAAGTTGCAACATGGCTTTGTTCAGATTTTCTTTATATACTTCCTGGTACCTGGCCACTTCAATGGGCTTACCATAACGCACATGTAAGATGCTGCGAAATGTATTGTATTTGCTGTAGTATATTCCTACTGGCACTATTTTTATGCCGAGTTGAAAATGGTGCTTTTCCTCTGCCTGGAAAGCAATGCGGGGAATGCCTTTTTTGAAGCTGAGCAAATGCCTTTTATTGCTGTGTGCTGCTTCAGGAAACAAGCTGAAGGGGCGTTTTTTTTCAAGGACTTTAATAACTGCATCAAAACTGTATTCGTTGTTTGACAGGTTCTCTTTACCATCACGGATGCGATATACAGGCAGTATTTTTAACCAACGAAAAAATCCAGGTAAGAGCGGAATGTGAAAAATATCTGCCCTGGCAAGAAAAACCACTTGTTGATGCGCTGTAAAAACAATTGCCAGTGGGTCCATCAATGCATTTTGATGATTGGGAGCATAAATTACTGGAGCATTTTTGGGGATGTTTTCTTTGCCTTCAACCACAATTTTTCGGTAAAAAAGACGTTGTATAAGGTAATTAAAGATTCTTGCTATCCGATATGACCACGAATAAGAGGTGATATGTCTGATTGTTTTATGCTTCATCTGTGTAGGCAAAATTACGCCATATTCTGGCAAGTACCAAACCTGCAATGATATGCCAAATACCCCACCAGGCTGTTACAATTGACATGCCGCCTGTATCCAATGCTTCTGGAAATACTGCCGGGTTAAAAATCAATACCAGCCCCAGCCCCGAATTTTGTATCCCTGTTTCTATGGATATTGTACGTCGGTTACGTTTGTTCAGTTTAAAAAGACTGGAAACACTGTATCCGGTAGTTAAAGCTAGTAAATTGTGTAAAAATACTATCAGCACTATCCAAATCATATAATTTAAAAAATGCTCAAGGTTGTTTACAAACATAATGACAACCATGCCCATAAAAAAAACAACGGACAGGTTTTGGATGGGTTTGAGTATTTTTGCTGTGGTCTTTGGAAATTTCCAGGCAAAACCCATCCCAAGTGCTATTGGAATTCCCAATAGCAACACTACCGTTTTGAACATCTCTACCGGGTTAATTTCAATGGGCACAAGCAACGGGGATTTCGCTGCAAACATACTTCCGTAAAAAGCAAAATTCAATGGGGTAATGAAAATTGCTCCTATGGTAGCAAAGGCAGTTAATCCGACAGAAAGCGCAGGATTGCCATTGGCGAATGAAGAAATGAAATTCGATACATTCCCTCCCGGGCAACTTGCTACCAGCAACATTCCAAGGCCAACTCCCGGGGTAATCAAATGAAACGCATTCAGTAACATAACCAGTCCAAAGGTCAGTGCTGGTAATAAAACAAATTGAGAAACCACCCCGACAATGGTAGCTTTCGGTTTTACTACCAATGATTTAAAACTTTCCGGTGTGATTTTTAGAGCCACGCCAAACATGATAAAAGCAATGGCAATATTGAGGATTAACAGACCATCCTGGCTGAAATTCAGCTCTGTCTGGTCCATGAGTTTTAAAGATTCATACATAATATCGGATGTTAATAAAGCACAAATTTAAAAAATTTATTTTATTGACATTTTTTTATGAAAATTTCATTATGACTTGTAAATCATGTTACTTTTGCAATAAAAAAGGCTATGAAAAAAATACTATTTACGTTTATGTTAGCTTTCGTTGTAAGTTTTTCAGTGCAGGCTCAGTATAAAGCTGCCATTGGTTTACGTGGCGGATTATCTCAGGGAATTACCTACAAACAGATGATGGGAGGTGGCAGTGCTTTTGAATTTATTGGTGCGACCAGATGGCAAGGTATTAATCTTACTGTCCTGTACGAAAGACAAAATTCCCTTGGTGGTGTAGAAGGATTGTATTATTTCTATGGATTTGGCGGCCATATCGGATTTTGGGATACTGCTTATCTTCCGCATGGCTGGTATGAAGATGATGAAAGCGGTAGCAAAATGGTCATCGGAGGCGATGCTATTCTCGGCATTGAATATTGTATCCCGACCGTTCCCATCAGTATCAGCGTGGACTGGAAACCCGCCTTTAATTTTATTGGTTACAGCGGTTTCTGGGGAGACAATGGTGCGTTTTCCATCCGTTATACTTTTTAAGGGGACTTCTAATAATTCTTTCGCATCAAGATTTTCAGCGTTTTTCATAGACAATGCAAATTTTTGAAGCACTATCGGGATAATGCAAAAAATTTTTAATAATTTTGGCTGCACTCGGCATAGCTCAAGCAAGCTTGGCACTGCCCTCATTTGCACAAAATTTAAAGCAGGATATGAGAAACGCTGAAAACCCCATGGGAACAAATATCATAAACAATCTGACTGCGTTAAAGTTTTTCTAAATAGCTATGGCTATTCA
>JAQIDD010000333.1 GCA_027858215.1 Candidatus Delongbacteria bacterium
ATATGGCTGCATTCGGCATAGCCAGGCAGGAACACACGGCCGTGTGTTCCTGCAGGCTCTGCCCTCGTTTGCACAAAATTTGTTTCTTGAAAGAAAAGAATTATTAGAAGGCCCCTTAACAATTGAAAAGGGGCCTTTTTGGTCCCTTTTTTTTATGTTGATCATTATGTTTAAAACCTGATATCTAACGTAACTTCATAAAGGGTTGATGGAATATCACCATGTCCTTCAAGGAAATGGTCGTAACTCAGGATAATTTTGTTGCTGTTGTAAAACTTCCATACCGCACTGACAATAATCCGTTCTTCGGCAAACTCATCGGTGTATTCAAGGTTCTGGTAGTCATAGCGTACCCATGCTCCAAGCCCTGTTTTGGGGTGCCTGAATTCACCGAAAAATGAATACCCATCGTGGGGAATGCTGTTGTTTGCAACAAGGCTGACAAGTTTATCATCATAGCTGCCTAGCCCTTGGTAATACTGCCCTGAAAGTACAAAATACTTGTGTTCATATCCCAGGTGAACCCCATTGAGCCTGAAAGTATGGTTCCAAACGCTGTTGCCGTGTCCCCAGGCACCGTGATAAGTGGCAAGCAATCCACCAAAATGATCAGGAAACGGCCTGAAGGTAAAACGCCATTCCAGGGTTTTGTTTTTGTTTTCTTCCAATGCGTGATACCCGCCGCCATTAAAAACGCCCAACACCATGTTACCGTATGTCCCGCGGCAGGCTGTTTCGAAATCAGATTGCTCATAGTGATTTCCAATGTTGCTGTAGTAATGAATGCCAAAATCCGTAGAGTTGATGACATGTGTCCGTTCCAGAAACATTTTTCCTTGTGACCTGTAAATGTTTATATCCTGCTCATAACCAATCCATGGCCTGGGTGTAAGGCCGGTTTTGATGTTATTGCCTGTAAAAAACAAAAAATCAGGAATGTCAAATTGCGCATACAAATATTTCAGACGCAGTTCAACGTTACCTTTGTCCATGCCCTCCCTGTCCATGGTAATATCCGGCGTGATGCGACCTGATAACCAGGGTGTGATTTGTTTTTCATAACTGATGTAAGCCCGCTTCAGCAAAAATTGATTTAAATCCTCCTGTTCATGATGCCTGAAGCCTATGAACCATTGGCCGCTGAATTTGTCTTGTGCATTTAGGTAATTCACAATGCACATCAAGCAGAAAATCAATAATATTGTTGTGTGCCATTTTTTCATAATGCCTGTAAAAATAATAAATTCTGACAGTGCAAAAAATTTATTAAAATTGATTAAAGCCATCATTCCATCTCACTATCTCCCCATCCCCAACTTTCCTTATTTAATCTCATTTTAAATTAAAATTTCCCTAAACTAAATGTTAAAGGACAGTTTTTTTTATCAGGAAACTTTTTAGTTTTGTCAGCAAATAAAGAGGACAAGAAATGAGCAGCAAAACAGAGGTTGAACATAAAGGTATTGTTGACCATTGTCAGGGCAACTCGGTTTATGTGAAAATACTCGCGGAGTCTGCTTGTGCTTCATGCAAAATTCAAAGCGTGTGCAGCATGGATACGAAAGAAAAAATCATTGAAATTGATAACGCACCACCTGATTATCATAAAGGGGATTCTGTTGTTGTCAGCATCAGTGGGAAACATGGATACAAAGCATTATTTATAGCTTACCTTTTGCCATTTTTGCTCTCGCTTACCACGCTAATTATATGCATCAAGCTGACAGGGAATGAAGGGCTGAGTGGCCTTATATCAGTATTAATACTGGCTCCCTATTTTTTAATACTTAGGTATTTACGTCCTAAATTGAAAAAATCCTTCCGTTTCAATGTAAATAAAACACATGAATAATATGGAAATTATACTTTATACATTATTATCGCTGAGTGGGCTGGGAATTATCCTGGCATTGATACTTTATGTTGTTGCTCAGCGCTTTAAGGTAGTTGAAGACCCCCGCATTGATGAAATTGATGAATTATTACCAGGTGCGAATTGCGGTGGTTGCGGATATCCCGGATGCCGGGGATTTGCAGAAGCATTGGTACAGGCAGACAGCCTGGATGATTTTTATTGCCCCGTTGGTGGCAACGAAACCATGAAAGCAGCAGCATCCATACTGGGTAAAGAAGTGGCTGAAAAAGAAAAACAAGTGGCTGTAGTTCGTTGTCAGGGAAGCCCCGAACACAGAAAAAAAACCAGCGAATACGACGGCCCGCAATCATGCATCCTTGAAAGCAAGACATACAGTGGTGACTCAGACTGCCCTTATGCTTGTCTTGGTCTGGGTGATTGTGTGGAAGCCTGCGATTTTGATGCCATACACATGAATCCTGAAACCCATTTGCCTGAAGTTATAGAAGCGAATTGCACCGCCTGCAATGCATGCGTAGAAGTTTGTCCCCATGATATCATTGAATTGCGCAATGCCGGCAAAAAAAGCCGTAGAATATATGTTTCATGTGTCAACGAGGATAAAGGCGGCCCGGCAAAAAAAGCCTGTGATGTGGCTTGTATTGGTTGTGGAAAGTGTGTTAAGGTATGTGCTTTTGATGCCATTACTTTGGAAAACAACCTGGCCTATATTGATTACGAAAAATGTAAATTGTGTCGCAAATGTGTGGATGAATGTCCTACAAATGCCATTGTGGAAGTAAACTTTCCGCCCAAAAAGAAAAAAACCGAGAAAAAACCACCGCCGGACAAAAAAGAAACAGAGAAAAAAAGTCAACCCAAAGATAATACAAACCAAGCGTCTGAAAATGAACAGGAACAACAAAATTCAAATTCAGACGAAACCAAAGCATAAGGAGAAAATGCCATGTTAAAGACCTTTCCAAAAGGGGGTGTACATCCGGAAGAAAATAAGCTTTCAGCCGGGAACGGAATCAAAAAAATGCCTTTGCCTAAGCAAGTAATTGTTCCCGTTTCACAGCATATTGGAGCCCCGGCCCAGGCAGTTGTAAAGCGCGGCGATAAAGTAAAAACCGGCACTTTGATAGCCAAAGCAGGCGGTTTTGTTTCATCCAATGCCCATTCCCCGGTATCCGGGAAGGTGAAAAAAATTGACAATATGATGGATGCTGCCGGCTTCAAAAAGCCATGCATCATTATTGATACAGAAGAAGATGAATGGGAAGAAGGCATTGACACAAGCAACGATTTGATTAAAGATATCAACGCTACATCCGATGAAATTCGCAATAAAATTGCTGATGCAGGCATTGTGGGATTAGGTGGGGCAACATTTCCCACGCACGTAAAACTTTCGATCCCTGACGGAAAATCCATTGACCATATTATCATCAATGGTGCAGAATGTGAACCATACCTGACATCCGACCATCGTGTGATGCTGGAAAAAGGACATCAGATTTTGATTGGAACACAATTGCTGATGAAAGCAACCGGAGTCAGCAAAGCCATCATCGGCATTGAAAACAACAAGCGCGATGCCATTGAATTCCTTACCAACATCGCAAAAGAATATGATGGTATTCATATTCAGCCCCTGAAAGTTCAGTATCCCCAGGGTGGCGAAAAACAACTCATCAAAGCATTGCTTAACAGGGAAGTGCCGTCAGGAGGCCTGCCTCTCGACATTGGTTGTGTTGTCCAGAATGTAGGCACAACAGTGGCCGTTTATGAAGCTGTTCAGAAAAACAAACCACTCATTGAGCGGGTGGTATGCGTAACCGGAAAATCCGTAAAAGAACCATGCAACCTGGTTGCCAGAATTGGAACTCCTCTTTCCGAGCTGATTGAAGAAGTTGGTGGTTTACCTGAAGACACAGGCAAAGTCATCAGTGGCGGACCGATGATGGGAAAAGCAGTTTCAACAACGGATATCCCTGTCACAAAAGGTACCAGCGGCATTACTATATTCAACAAAATAGAAAGCAAACGTGGTGTTGCAACAAATTGTATTCGCTGTGCACGCTGTCTTTCAGTATGTCCGGTAGGATTAGAACCTTATCATCTAAAAAATATCTCAGAAAATGAAGATTGGGAAATGCTGGAACAAGAACATGTTATGGATTGCATTGAGTGTGGCTCATGCAGTTATACCTGTCCTGCTAATGTCCCGCTACTGGATTATGTCCGGTTAGGAAAAGCAAACGTAAGTCAAATCATCAGATCTAGAAAAAAATAGACCCATGAATACCAATAAATTAATTGTATCTCAATCACCACATGTCAGCGATAAAAACTCTGTACAGAAAATCATGTACACTGTTCTTATTGCCCTGATACCTGCTTTTTTGGTATCTGTATATTTCTTTGGGCTTGATGCTATTCGTGTACAGGTCATTGCTATTGCCTCCTGTATACTAGTTGAATGGGCCATTCAGAAATTTTTGATCAAAGGCAACAATACCATTCCCGATGGTTCAGCCATTCTTACCGGCGTGCTTTTAGCCTTCAATGTGCCTTCTAACCTTCCATGGTGGATTATTGTTATCGGCGCAATTGTAGCCATTGGTATCGGCAAAATGTCTTTCGGTGGATTAGGTAAAAACCCGTTTAATCCTGCGTTGGTTGGCCGTGTTTTTATGTTGATCTCATTTCCCGTACAAATGACCAGCTGGCCAAAAGTACAGGTACTGAACTTTGCCATGACAGATGCGGAAACAGGCGCAACACCACTCGCTATTATGAAAGAAGGTATTAGCAATGGTGAACCGGTCAGTCAAATCATGAACAGCATGCCCACATCCTATGCTGACTGGCTTACAGGTGAAATGGGAGGTTCTTTGGGTGAAATTTCTGCCCTTGCTTTGATCATAGGTGGTATATACCTTGTCTGGAAAAAAGTAATCACGATTCATACACCACTTGCTATTTTCGGAAGCATCGCTTTGTTTACCGGGATATTATATCTCATAGATCCTCAATCCTTTGCTGATCCTGCCTTCCATCTGTTAACAGGAGGCGTTATGCTGGGAGCAATATATATGGCAACTGATATGGTAACTTCGCCAATGGTTCCGAAAGGGATGTGGATTTACGGGATTGGTATTGGTGTAATCACTGTGTTGATAAGGGTATGGGGAGCCTATCCCGAAGGGGTATCTTTTGCTATTCTGATCATGAATGCGTTTGTTCCCCTTATTAACAGAAGTATGAAACCAAAATTGTTTGGCGAAAAAAAGAAGGAAAAATAGACATTGCATAATGCTTAAATAACAGTTTATTATGGCAAAAAAAGAATCAACATTATTAAACATGGTCCTGACATTGTTTTTAGTAACAGCGGCAGCAGGACTGGCATTAGCCTTGGTATATAACACCACACTTGAACCCATACAACAGGTAGAAAAGGAAGTTCTCGAAACGGCCTTAGGCAGGGTTTTACCTGAGTTTGATAAAATCGAACCTCCATCGGGCATTGAAGTGGCACCAGAAAACGGTAAAGACCCTTTGGTTTTTTATCCAGCCTATAAAGGAGAGGAACCCGTGGGAACAGCCGTAAAAACATATACAGACCAAGGCTTTAGCGGCAGGTTTTGGATAATGGTGGGGTTTTCCCCCGATGGCACCATCATAAATACAGCCGTGCTCGAACATAAAGAAACCCCCGGCCTTGGTGATAAAATGGAAACAGAAAAAAGCGACTTTCCTGATCAATTCAAAGGAGAAAATCCTGCAGATTTTGGTCTCAGCGTTACAAAAGACGGGGGTGATGTGGATGCTATTACTGCAGCCACTATCTCTTCACGTGCATTCTGCGATGCTGTTGACAGGGCATACAAAACGTTTATGAATAAAAATAAAGGAGGAGCCAAATAATGAATAAATGGAAAATTTTCTCAAAAGGGTTTATTAAAGAAAATCCCGTATTTGTTCTGCTGCTGGGATTATGCCCCACACTGGGTGTAACAACATCTGCCATCAACGGACTTGGAATGGGCCTGGCCACCACCTTTGTGTTGGTAATGTCTAACATTGTGGTTTCATTGGTAAAATCTGTAATCCCTAACAAAGTAAGAATTCCTTCCTTTATTGTGATCATTGCATCTTTTGTTACCATTGTTGACCTGGTGATGAAAGCTTACGTTCCTGCATTGCATTCTCAGTTGGGGCTTTTCATTCCCCTGATTGTTGTTAACTGTCTGGTGATGGGACGTGCTGAAGCATTTGCTTCAAAAAATTCGCTTGGAGATTCCATCCTCGACGGACTGGGTATGGGCCTTGGTTTTGCTTTCGCCCTGACACTGCTTGGTGCTGTAAGGGAAATTTTAGGCAGCCTCTCTATCTTTGGAATCCAATTTGCCGAAGCGGATGGCATGCTTGTTTTTGTGCTTGCTCCCGGAGCATTCCTGGGACTTGCTTACCTTATTGCCTTGATGCGTAAAATAACTGATAAATAGAACCTAAAATATTGTTATCATGGAATATATTGTAATCATAATCAGCGCTGTTTTTGTCAACAACATTGTCCTTGCTCAATTTTTAGGACTGTGCCCCTTTGTCGGCGTTTCTTCAAAAGTAAAAACCGCTACCGGGATGAGCGGAGCTGTACTTTTTGTCATGTTCATTGCAACCGTCATCACATGGCTGATACAAAATTACATCCTGCTTCCATTCAAGATTGAGTACATGCAGACCATTGCATTTATCCTGGTCATATCCTCACTGGTTCAAATGGTTGAAATTATCCTGAAAAAGATCAGCCCCTCCCTGTTTCAGGCATTGGGTGTGTTTTTACCTTTGATCACAACCAACTGTGCAATCCTGGGTGTTACCTTACTTACTGTACAAAATGATTTCAAGCTCCTTGAAGCTGTGTTTTTTGCTATTGGCCATGCAGGAGGTTTTGCGCTTGCTCTTATCATCTTTGCCGGGATACGTGAACATCTCGACCTGATTAATCTTCCCAAAGGCATGCGTGGCGTGCCGGCAGCTTTGGTGGTAGCTGGTATTTTATCCCTGGCATTTATGGGATTTGCCGGTTTGGTTTAAGGGGACTTCTATACTATATGGTATGCCAACACACCATATTTTACCAATTCGCCAATGTTATCATATTGAAGCCCTTTGTGCTTTTGATGGATAGACTGGAAGCAGAGCTCATGTTGAAGCCATTTCGTGTGCCTTACTTCGATTGGGTTGTTTCGATAGCGCTCATTTCCACTCGCTCATAAAAACACCTGCAACAGCAATATAATCCTGTTATTCAACTAAAATGGTATTGATTTACATACGTCTGGCTGATATTAATCATTGCATCTAAAACATAGTGGGACTACAGATACTGATACTGTCTCTAAAAAGTGGTAAAGTGAGCTTTTTCTAAATTAGAGTTTTAAACCAAAAAACTATAAAGAAATGAAAAAACTACACTTTACAAAGGAGCAAATTACAAAAATTTTGTCAGAAGTGGCGACTAAAGAAAACGGATTTGAAGAAGTATTAAAATTAAGCCTGTATGGTATGTGCTGTACAAGCTTAATTATATCAAAAAAAAGTCCAGCCCAAAAAGTCATTTCTTGGTGGCATTTTTAAACTTTTTAAACTGTGCTCATTATTTATTTTGAATTCAGGTATTCTTTTCTGATGTTTTGGAACGTTTCCTGAACTGATATAATCTTTTCTGCCATGTAAGCATTGGCACCTGCGAAAGCATAACCACTATTAAAATTACCTTTAAATGCACTGTATAATGCATTCATGATACAGTAAGGTGTAGTAGTAATATCACAGGTTCTTATGCATTTAAACGGACACTTCACCGGGTGTTTTTTCCCCTGGTTCAGCTTTTCTATGAATTTGTTATGGATTGCTCTGCCTGGCATACCTACCGGACTTATAATAATCTCCATATCTTCTTTTTTTGATTCAAGATAACTGTTTTTAAATGATTCGGAGGCATCGCATTCATCTGTAGTAACAAAACGTGTACCCATTTGAACGCCGGTTGCACCAAGTTTTTGCATGTTTGAAATATCCTGACCGGAATAAATACCACCCGCTGCAATTACCGGAATAGTTTTTCCTGATTTCACTTCAAATTCCTTCACCACTGATACCACTTCAGGTAAAATGTGTTCCAGGGAATAATTGGCATCTTTAATTTGAGCAGTTTTAAATCCAAGATGTCCGCCTGCTTTTGGGCCCTCAACCACCACCGCATCCGGCAGATAATTGTAATTTTGTTGCCATTTTGAGCATATGATCTTTGCCGCCCTGCCAGAAGATACTATCGGAACCAGTTTTGTGACGCTGTCGCTTTTTAAAAAGCCGGGCATATCAAGCGGCAAGCCTGCGCCACTGAATATTATATCGGCTTTCTCCGAAATGGAGGTTTGTACCATGTCAGCGAAATTTGACATGGCTACCATGATGTTAACACCAACAATACCACTGGATTTTTCCCTGAATTTGTGAATTTCTTCTCTCAATCCCTGGATGCTGTCCTGGATAAAATCAGGATTCTTTTTGCGATATAATAAACCAAGTCCTGCACTTGCAATAACACCAACACCGCCTTGATTCGCAACTGCTGATGCCAGGCCTGATAAAGATATTCCAACACCCATACCACCCTGAATGATGGGTACAGGAATTGTGAAATCTCCAATTTGTATTGGGTTCATATTTTTTATATTCATGATAAAACCGGATTACCGGTGGATTTTAATTGTGATTAATACTCCTTTGAAAAAATGGTGAAGCAAAGTTTTGTTTCCTACTCCCCACATTAACTACCTCAAAGTTAAATAAATAAAAATAACTTTACAAGAAAATATTATGCTCCCGGAAAAGGGCATGAAACAACCAGGTACCAGAAAAGAACCTGCAATAGAAAATAATTTGAGACCCTCAATACCAAAAAAAACGTCAGATTTAGGCGAGCACTTTGGGATTTTTGCGCATAAATCGAATTAATTTGCAATGCTTAGCTCCAAATGCTTAAAAGCATTAGCTTTGCAGTATTAATAATGTCGTTTATTATGAGAGCAGAAACATTCAAAATAAGGCTCAATTCCGAAATTGGAAAACTCAACGGTGTGATTTTGCACACGCCGGGGGCAGAAGTTCAGAACATGACCCCCGAAAATGCAGAGCGTGCTTTGTACAGCGATATTCTGAATCTCAAAGTAGCTCAGGATGAATACAACCAGCTTTCAGGATTCCTGTCAAAAGTAACACACACATACCAGGTAAAAACCCTGCTTGAAGACCTTTTGGAAAACAGTCGTCTAAGGGAAAATCTGCTTGACAGGATTTGTGACAATGAAAATGCCATGCACCATCGTCATGTTTTGGATAAGCTTGATCACAAAAGCCTTGCTGCCCAAATCATAGAAGGTGTAATAATGACAAAAAACACCCTCTCTGCATACCTGAGCAAAGACAGGTATGCGCTCAAGCCGCTGCACAACTTTTTTTTCACACGTGATGCTGCCATTACCATCAATGATAAAGTGCTGATTGCGCGCATGGCAAACAAAGTAAGGGAACGTGAATCCATCATCATGCAGTCTGTTTTTGATTTTCACCCCCTGTTTTCTGCCAACACGGTGAATCCGGTTGAAGATAAATACTTCGATGAACAAAATACCATTGAAGGTGGTGATGTGCTTGTAGCAAGGAAAGATGTACTGCTAATAGGGAATAGCTCCAGGACAACGTCACAGGGCATTGATTATCTATTACACCGCCTGCGTGAAAGAAAAGAAAATATGCACATCATTGTTCAGGAATTACCATATTCACCGGAGTCTTTTATTCACCTTGATATGGTTTTCACATTTCTGGACAAAGATAAATGCATGGTATATGAACCGCTTATCTTAAAACCCAGCCGTTTTCAAACTGTGCATATTGTGGCTGAAGGCGGGAAGGTCAAGATTTTTGAAGAGGAGAACCTACTTTCTGCCCTGAAAAAACTTGGTATGGATTTGGAACCTGTTCTCTGTGGTGGCACAACAGACCAATGGATTCAACAACGCGAACAATGGCACAGCGGCGCTAACTTTTTTGCCTTTGAACCCGGAAAAGTGGTTGGATACGAACGAAACAGCTACACCATTGATGAACTCAACAATCATGGCTTTGAAGTGCTTAGAGCAAAGGATGTCATCAAAGGCAAAGCCCATCCTGACGACTATAAAAAATGCGTGGTTACCATTGGAGGTTCAGAATTGTCCCGCGGCGGTGGCGGAGCCCGGTGTATGACTATGCCTTTCAATCGTGATGACATTGGATGATGTGGTACGAACCTGCCGCAAAAGCACGCTTTTATCCTCAGGATGAAACCCACTGTAAAACACAAACAATAAAAATATCTGTCACACCGAATGACGGGATCACCGCATAATCACGATGCCTTTGTTCTTTACAAGCAAAGAAATGACTTTTTCAATGTTTCTTTTTTCTTCCAGTAAGGAATATATCTCTTTATTATCAGCATCCTTGTTTTGTAATGCTTTGATGCGTTTTACTGTCTTATCCTGTGCTTTTTGCATTACCTTTCGTTTATACTGATGTATCAGGTTGGGAAGATATTCTTTCAGGTTATCTTCTGCTGTTTGTACGTAAGTGCCCCGTTTTTCCCAAAATTTATGCAGATAATACTTTGTTGCACACAACTCAACAGATATGTGTGCAATGTCAGAATCAGGATGCCGCGTAAAATAGTGTTGATCTATTTTCTTACCACTGGTCAGCAAATCAGCTACTTCCTCAAAAAGCTTATCATACAGAAAATTCTCAAATTTCAACTCATCATTCCTGATTTCGTTGATGATATAATCAGCCACCGTATGTTCCACCCCGGATTCTTCATCCTTACTAAACACATTGTTTCCATAGGTCAACAAAAGGCTGATGATTTCTTTCTCATGTTCTTCAAAAATGATGTTGGTAACGTTTGACGGAACGGCAGGGGTAGGGGCATTCCGGTCATGAAGCTGCTGGCGCTTTTGCTGTTTTTGTTTATCTTTCAGATGTTTATAGCGGAATTTCTGTAACTCTTTGTACAGGATGTCCTCATCCACATCCATTATTTTGCTTACGGATTTTATATACTCTGATTGTTTGATGTTGTTGTCCAGCACCGATATACTACGTACAATGGAACTGATCATTTCAGAGCGTTTTACAGGATCATTACTGGCTTCATCCATCAATAAGCCGGTTTTGAATTGTATGAAATCTTCCTGATGTGCCTCAATAAATGTACGGATATCGTCAGGACTGTTTTTCCGGGCAAATGAATCCGGATCTTCACCTTCAGGGAACATAACAAGTCTGACATTCATGCCTTGCTCCAGTATCATATCAATACCACGTAGAGAAGCTTTCAAACCTGCCGGATCACCATCATACAGAATGGTAATGTTTTCCGAAAAACGCCTTATTAACCGTATCTGTTCTTCTGTAAGTGATGTGCCTGATGAAGCCACTACATTTTCAATGCCTTTTTGATGCATGGATATAACATCCGTGTATCCTTCCACCAGGAAACACACATTTTGCTGAACGATAGCACGCTTTGCCTGGTAAATACCATACAGTATTTTACTTTTGTGATACACTTCAGACTCAGGCGAATTCAGGTATTTGGCTGTCTTTTTATCGCCGGTACGGAGTGTACGTCCGCCAAACCCTACCACCCTGCCTGATACAGAATGTATAGGAAACATCACACGGCCACTGAAACGATCGGCACGCCAGTCTTCCCGGACAATGGTCAATCCTGTTTTTTCAAGAAATTCAAGCTTATATCCCTTGCCCAGCGCATATTCTGTAAAGGTGTCCTTGCCTTCAGGGCAATAGCCAAGATCAAATTTCTCAATCATCTGGTCTGTAAACCCGCGCTCCCTGAAATAGGATAAGCCAATAGCACGTCCTGTTTCATCTTCTGTCAGTTGCCGGATAAAATACTTCCGGGCAAACTCATTGACAACCATCATGCTTTCACGCATATCCCGCTTTTCAACATCTTCATCGCTTGTTTTTTCTTCTTCAACCGGGATGTTGTATTTTGTTGCCAGGTATTTCAACGATTCGGGATAGGACATGTGCTCGTGTTCCATCACAAATTGCACAACATTTCCACCTTTACCACAACCAAAACATTTGTATATCCCTTTTGATTGTGATACATTGAAGGAAGGGGTTTTTTCATTGTGAAATGGACACAATCCAACGTAATTCGTGCCACGTCGTTTTAACTGCACAAAATCACTGATAACATCCACTATTTCAGCGGTATCAAATATACGGTCTATGGTTTCTCTCTTTATCATTTTTCTTGTGATGATGGCATGTCAAAATTAATCATTTAATAGCATTTCTTTGTCATAAAAACCTGAAATTTTGAAAAAAATCTACTTTGTGTGTGACAGCAGTGTTTTAAAACTTAGTGTTGATATTCAGCGAGTTGTGAGGTTGTAATGTTAAACACGGTTAATTCAATAAGCTAATTCAATGTGAATCAAATCATCCCGTGGATCACATGCAAAAACAATATTTTACAATAAGTAATTATGTTAATCTCTCCGGCTAACATAGATTCACAAAATCCAGGATCCCTTCAGTGGCTTTTTTCCGAATAACATTTACTTTATCTGAATCAACGTAAGGGGTGCCGGGATCAATCAGGTGAATGTTGCAATGTTCGGGGCAATAATTTACAAGTCCGGCTGCCGGATACACATTCAGCGAGGTCCCGATAATCAGTAATATATCCGCTTTGGACACAATGTCAATGGCATCTTCAATGGCCGGAACAGCTTCGCCGAACCACACCACATGCGGCCTAAGCTGGCTTCCCAGTTCACATGCATCTCCGATGTTGAGTTCACTACCTTCGATATCGTAAATCAGGTTCTCATCTTTGGTGCTTCTCGCTTTTCTGATTTCCCCGTGCAGGTGCAAAACTTTTGAGCTGCCGGCTCGTTCATGCAGGTCATCCACATTTTGGGTAATCACATGCACATCAAAGTGGTTTTCCAGTTCGGCGATTTTTTTATGCGCCAGGTTTGGTTTTGCTTCAATGACTTTTTTCCGGCGCATGTTATAAAACCGCAGCACAAGTTCGGGGTCATTTTCCCATGCAGCAGGATTAGCAAGCTCAGTGACATCGTATTTTTCCCACAACCCGCCGGCACCACGGAACGTGTCAATGCCACTTTCCTGGCTTATGCCTGCGCCTGAAAGTACAACCAGTTTTTCTTGCATAGGTATGTGTGTTATGTTTTTGCAACTGCTCATGGCAAAGTTATAAAATTTATGTAATGATCTAAAATGTCAAACTATATAAGGCATATAAGGAATTATAAGGGAAACCTTAAATGGCCTTATAATCCTTATATGGTTCAAAATAACCGTAATTTACTGTATAAATGGACAATTCATATTAATAAACTGCAGTGAGCATCGGTATGCATCGGGTGCTATGTTAAGCCTAAGATGATGGTTAAGTTGAAGGGATTCTTTATTTCGTAAAAACGAAAAAGAACAAAACCTGGGCATCAGATTAGGCCTGACATGACACTAGATAGTGTCTGTCCATAATGTCTGATTTCTTCGTTACGCTCGTATTTAAAACAGTCATTTACGAAAGTAAAATCCTTGGTTTTAAATACTTCGCAGGCCTCGAACTCAAACATTATGAAC
>JAQIDD010000167.1 GCA_027858215.1 Candidatus Delongbacteria bacterium
AGTAATACACGAATTATCAGTACCTTTGCAAAAAACAAGTGATGAATTATCAAAACATTTATTAACATGAAAGTAAATAATGCATTGAAACACTGGGAGAACCTCGGCAACATTTTGAAAACCTTAGAGAAACAAAAATCGCATAAATTGGATATTGATGCGGCGTTCCATGAAGTAAGGAATATATATACCTGCCTGTTGGAAGCAGATGAAGCACAAAATACAGATACGCAAAATGATACCCGTTCAGACGATATTGATTCATCTGAATTTATACAATCAGGAGCAAGGCAGGAAAAAATTCAAAAAGAAACATCCTCTACAGCAAAGCCCACTGTCAGTGAAAAAGAAAAGCCAGTACCGGCCAGTGCTGATGCGGGAAAAAAAGAAAAACAACCATCAAAACCAACGCCGGTTAAATCCAACCATTCAGAACAATCCAGCTTGTTTCAAACAGAGGCAAGTTTCAGTAAAACAGGAAAATCGCTGGGAGAAAAATTGGGAGCCAACCGAACTGCTGTTAATGAAACTCTTTCAAACAAATCCTCACAGGATGATGTTGCCAGTAAACTCAAATCCAAGCCTGTAACCGATATTAAAGCAGCCATTGGACTCGGAGACAGGTTCTTGTTTATCAAAGAGTTGTTTGAAGGCAACGCTGATGAATTTAATAAATGCATCCATGACCTGAATAACATGAATAATATTGAGGAGACCAAATCATACATTGAAAAATACAAATGGGATTTGGAAAAAGATACTGCCAAATACTTTTGGAGCATAGTACAAAGGCGGTTTTTATCAGCATAGCATAACATAAGCATATCATCATGTTAAAACAGTGTATTGTCATACTGTGTTTTCTGATTCCTGCCAGGGGGCTACTTCCTGCGCAGGATACAGCTTATGTAAATACACTTGTAAATGAACTTGCCTCTGAAACTTATTTTGGACGAGGCTATCTGAAAGATGGATGCAACAAAGCTGCTGAATTTTTGAAAAAGGAAATGAAGAACATTGGTCTGCAGCCCTACAGTAGTAATTATTTTCAGGAATTTTCTTTCTGGGTTAATACCTTTCCCGAAAACATGACGCTTTCAATTGACGGCCAGGTGTTCATACCTAGTTATGATTATATTATCCACGCTGAAAGTGATGATATGCACGGCACATGGCCATTGATTGAAATTGACAGTGTTAACCTGTCTGATAGTATGGCCTTTGCTGCTTTAAAGTCAGAAAATTTTCAGGATAAGGTAGTTTACATGCATGATAAATACATCAGGAATAAACATCTCAAATCACAGATTAAAGAAAAAATCAAGCATAATCACCTGAATGCCAAAGCCTACATTTACATTAAAGACCATTACACCAACTGGAATGTTTCAACGCGTCAAAAAGAACATACGGTGATACAGTTTACACACACATCGTTTCCAGATGATCCTGATTCGGTAAGCATTCACGTGAACAGTAAAATCCAAAACGTGGAAGTTAAAAATGTGATTGGTTATTTGCCAGGGAATGCTGAACGCACATTTGTTTTAACGGCTCATTATGACCACTTGGGAGGGATTGGTGATACTGTCTTTTTTTCAGGAGCCAATGACAATGCCAGTGGTGTAGCTGCATGCCTTGATATTGCATCTTATTACACATCCCATCCTCATAATTTTAACCTGTTGATAATGTTGTTTGCCGGAGAAGAAGCAGGTTTACTCGGGTCAATGTATGCTGCAGCTAATCCGGTTGTTCCAAACAAGGACATTGATTTTTTGATCAATCTTGATATGGTTGGAACCGGTGAAAAAGGATTTACCATCGTTAATGCTGCTGATACCGCCTATCATGAAGCACGTGAAGTGTTTGACAGTATCAACAAAGAAAATAACTTTATCAGTGATCTTACTTATCGTGGCATTGCAGCCAATAGTGATCATTATCCCTTTCATGTCATGGGCGTAAAATCCGTATTTTTTTATGCACGCGGTGGAGAATCATGGTATCATCATGTAAAAGACACACCTGAAGCGGTAAGCCTTGCAGGTTATTCCGGTTTGTTTAATTTGTTAACAAAATTCATGGAGTTTTATGACCGGTAAACTTACGTTGGTCCCGACCCCTGTTGGAAATCTGCAGGACATGAGTTTCAGGGCTGTTGAAACCCTGAAAAATGCAGATGCTGTTTTAGCAGAAAATACTCGCAATAGCGGAATTTTACTAAAGCATTTTGACATAAAAACAAACTTGATGTCCCATCATAAATTTAATGAGCATAAAACCAGTGAAAAACTGGCACAAGCAATGCACAATGGGGCACATTATGCGTTGATAAGCGATGCAGGTACGCCTGCAATATCAGATCCCGGCTATTTACTGGTCACACATTGCATTAAATATGATGTTACGGTAGAATGTCTTCCCGGCCCGACAGCTTTTGTGCCGGCACTGGCTGTATCAGGATTACCAAACGATAGTTTTGTGTTTGAAGGGTTTCTGCCCCATAAAAAAGGGAGGATGAAACGTTTAAAAGCGCTGGAAAATGAAGAACGAACCATTGTTTTTTATGAATCCCCTTACCGGACTGTAAAACTGCTTGAACAATTATCAGAAATACTGGGCCCTGAAAGGCATGCTTCGGTAAGCCGTGAATTATCAAAGAAATTTGAAGAAACCAGGCGCGGCAGTTTAAGTGAACTGGCGGCTCATTTTAAAGAACATAAACCGCGTGGAGAATTTGTTGTGGTGGTAAGTGGAGAAAAAAAGCACAACCTTGAACAACAATAACACGTGTTTTTTGGTTATTATTGAATGATAATTTTATAAACACACAGTAAAAAAAATGAAGACAAAACTTGTTTTTTTGCTTTTAGGAGGAGTATTAATTCTGTTTTCCTGTAAGGATGATAAACAGGAAACTAATTCAAATGTTGAATCCAAACGCATTGTAAGATTAAAAGCCGAAAATCAAAAGTTGCAGGAAGTAGCTGAGAAAAATGATGAATCGCTGAAACAATTTATGCAGGCCTTTAATGATATCAATGAAAACCTACAAATCATAAAACAAAAAGAGGATATTATTTCCATGTCTGCAAGTGAAACACCACAAGGCATAAGCTCTGAGCAAATACAGGATGACATACTTTTGATATATAGCCTGTTACGGGAAAATAAAAAAACAATAAAAGAACTGCGTGCGAATCTGGAAAAAGCTGATATGGTCAGTGTGGAAATGCAAAAATCCCTGGATATGCTTGCCAAAACAGTGGAAAAAAAAGACAAGGAAATTCAGAAATACCGTATCAGACTAGAATCCCAAAACAGTGAACTGGCAAAAGTGTATAAACAAATGGATTCGCTGATTGCTGAGAACAAAGAAAAAACCAAAATGATCAAGAACCAAAAAGAATTTCTGAATACAGCATATATGGCCATCGGTACAGCAAGCGAATTATATAAAAAAGGCGTGACCAGTAAAATCGGTGGGATCGTAGGCCTTGGGGCAGTAACAAAATTTGATGATAATTTTGAACGTGATGTGTTTGAGTCGATTAAAATCAATGAACACCATGAAATTCCCTTGCATTGTAAACATGCTGTATTGTTGTCAACCCATCCTTCTACTTCATATAAATATACCGGCCAGCCAGGCCGTATTGATAAACTTCTCATTACACGTCCTGAAAAATTCTGGTCAACATCACGTTATCTTGTCATTGAAATTTCGGAATAGATGACGTTTTTACCAATACGATATTTTTCAGTCTTTTAAGAAGAGGTGATCTAATAATGCTTAAAGAAATTTGAAATCATATATTCTGTCATCATTTTATAAAATATCCTATCATTATAAATATAAGTTTCTTGATTTTAAATGTTTTTGGTATTTTGTTGTTGTAATTGGAAAGAAAATTGCATTTTTGTGAGCTTGTTATGCTTTTTTTAATGTTTCAATATCAAAGCAATTTTATATGAAACCCGTCATTAGAAAGGACAGCCGCTATACACATGTGTGAAAAAAATTTCCAATCCAGAATTTT
>JAQIDD010000248.1 GCA_027858215.1 Candidatus Delongbacteria bacterium
ACGTAATCAAATATCATATACCCATGAAGAATAGTGGTGCCATTTTTTCAGCCTTTTTAATTATATCTCTCATGCTAGGATGCGGATCAAAAGATTCTGATTCACAATCCAAAAAAGCAATGCATAAAAGTGAAAAAGAAACTAAAGAATCACGTTCAGGAGCTGAGAAATTCAAAAATATTACGCCTGAACAATTTGGTAGAAAGGCGCTCAAGGCCATCCAGAATGAAGATGTTGAAACATTGAAAACTATGGTTTCAGCTGCAATGGCTGTTAATATTGATAAAGAATTTATTAAGGATGAAAAAGAAAAGCATCTGCAAAACTGGGATGGTACTGTTAAAGGTGTTAAATACAGAAAAGATCAAATGATCGGTCAACTTCAAGCCTTGATTTATTATGCGGATAAAAAATCAGAAAGCGAGGGTGAATCTGATGTAATACTTATTCATGTGCTTGAGAAAAGTAATGAGTACTGGCATGCTCTGGGTGGCCCCTGGGGATTTGAGGAAATGTCAAAAACAGATTTTTTAACCTACCCTGAAAGCATTGATGCTCTTGAATAAAAATTTTCTTTTGTAACAATCATTCATTGTTTGATACAACGTGTTAAAGATTCAAAATGCATAAGATATTTACATGTAAGCATATTGCTGTTATTTTGATAATAAGTTTGGTAAGCGTTGTGTCATCCTGCCATTCTGATTACGTTGTTCTTGATTATAATCTTCATCACGGGGCTTGCTATAATCAGGATAGTTCTAAAATTGCTGCCATTATTTCCTCGCGGGCTTTTTTCAAGCCCAGGGGAATTTCAAAATTTCCGGATGGTGGAATGCCAAAGTATGTTTTTGAAAAAACGGGGCTTTATATAGGGGACTTCTAATACTTCTTTCGCATCAAGATTTTCAGCGTTTTTCATAGACAATGCAAATTTTTGAAGCACTATCGGGATAATGCAAAAAAATTTAAAGCAGGATATGAGAAACGCTGAAAACCCCATGGGAACAAATATCATAAACAATCTGACTGCGTTAAAGTTTTTCTATATAGCTATGGCTATTCAGTAAAATTTATGCCTTGCATATTATTCATTATATTTGTTTCTTGAAAGAAAAGAATTAATAGAAGGCCCCTTAACTAATCAATTGAAGTTGATGAGTATATTTTTGTGCAAGGTTTTTTTTGGAAAATTCCTTTGTGGCCTGGTGATGAATAAAGTTGAACCACAAAGGACATCACAATCTAGACAAAGATAAATTAAAACTGATGGATGAATCTTGGTTATTTTTTATAGGATGAAATTCCAAAATACATACATCATACCGATATGTGTTCAATCCTGTATGACCTGCCTTCGCAGGTGGCGGGTAGGGGAACGAAAAAAAGATGAATTAAAACTGTTTATCAGGGCTAAAGCCCAATGTTTATTGTTGTCATCAAAAACCCCGGCATAAATGTCGGGGTTAATCAAATCATCTAACCTGGTTGTGTTAGAGTAATAAGATGAGAACTTGATTAACTCAGGCCTTGATGTTAATTACAATGGTGAGAAGTTTTTTTAACTCTGATCTGCAGGGCGGGTAAAATTGTAATAAAAGAGTTTCGCCCCCTGACCTTCAGGTCAGGGGACGAAACAATAAAATGAAAAATGGGCTTTAGCCCTGAAAATTTTAACTTTTACATCCCCTGCCTGGCCTGCTTTCGCAGGCGGGCGTGAAGCAAGTTTTTAATTTATTTGCCAGATTATTTCCACACATTATAATCAAAACAAAAACAGCCCTAAAATTGTAACTTGCATTGAAGAAATAAAATGGGTTTTAATGTTTGCATGATGCGATATTTATTACATTTGTTCATCAAGAAAAAGAAATTATGTGCGGAATAGCTGGATATTATGCTTCTGACTCGTTTGTTACAGAGGAGGAAATGCGCCTTATGGCAGAATCAATGAAACACAGGGGCCCTGATGCTGAAGGGTTTTATTGTGACAGTCATGCTGGTTTTGCACACAAACGCCTGAGTATCCTGGATTTATCTGACAATGCAAATCAACCCATGGAATCTCACTCAAGGCGTTATACCTGTGTATATAACGGAGAGATATATAATTTCAGAGATATTGCGGCAGAATTGGATGTTACATTCAGAACCAGAAGTGATACAGAAATCATAATTGAGGCGTTTGAAGAATGGGGCGTAACCTTTGTCAATAAACTGAACGGGATGTTTGCTCTGGCCATTTATGATAAGCAGGAAAAAGTATTGTATTTGTTCAGAGACAGAGTCGGGATAAAACCTCTTTTTTACTACTGGGATGGTGATCATTTTGTGTTTGCATCTGAATTAAAGGCTTTATTGCAGGTAAACAACATAAAGCAAAATTTGACAATCAACAGCCTGGCTGTCAATGAATATCTACACCTTGGCTTCATCCCGGAACCGAATACAATTTACCGTAAAATCAGGAAATTTCCATCAGGGCATTTGGGTATCCTGGATGAAAACGGTCTTCGTATCGAAGCATACTGGATGATTGAAGGAGCCATACGGCGGAATTTAATTGATCATTATAAGGATGCTAAAAGCAGATTAACAGAATTGATAGATGATTCTGTTGAATCACGGCTGATCAGTGATGTCCCTTTTGGAAGCTTATTAAGTGGAGGCATAGATTCAAGCCTTGTCACAGCATTTGCCCAAAAACATACAAAAGGGAAACTCAATACCTTTTCAATTGGGTTTAAAGAAAATGAGTATAATGAAGCTGAATATGCCAGGAAAGTTGCTCAACATTTAGGAACAAATCATCATGAGCATATTGTATCCAAAGATGAAGCCCGTGATATCATTCCGGATATTTTGGATTATTATGATGAGCCTTACGCTGATTCATCAGCGATACCCACCATGTTGTTATCCAAGTTTGCCAAAAAAGATGTCAGTGTTGTTTTGTCTGGTGACGGCGGAGATGAGTTGTTTCACGGTTATGGTGCATACATTTGGGCAAAGCGGCTTTCGAACCCTCTGTTAAGGGGAATGAGACAACCCATTAAATACGGATTATCCAAAATGTCAAACCGTCATCAACGTGTTTCACATTTGTTTGATTTTGATCAAAAAGCCAAATTGAAATCCCACATATTTTCTCAGGAACAATACTTTTTCAGCAAGACAGAAATTGAAAAAATACTGGTTAATAACTTTACTGAAGAAATCAACCTGCAGGAAGATCACAGTTACTTTGTCAGAAATTTATCTGCTGGTGAAAATCAGGCTGTTTTTGATTTACGGTATTACCTGAAAGATGACCTGCTGGTAAAACTGGACCGGGCCAGCATGCGATACAGCCTTGAAGCGAGAGTTCCTTTGCTGGATCATCGCATTGTTGAATTTGCACTCAATCTGGATCCCAAACTCAAAGTACACCGAAACACAAAAAAATACCTGTTAAAAGAGATATTATTTCAACATGTTCCCGCATCGTTATTTGACAGGCCAAAATCCGGATTTGCACTGCCATTAAAAGAATGGTTACGTGATGAACACAGCTACCTGATTAAGGACTACCTGTCAAAGGATGTGATAGAAAAACACAACGTCATTAATTATCCACCGGTAAAAGAAATGATTGATAACTATATGAATGGCACAGATTACCTTTATAACCGTCTTTGGTTATTGATTGTCCTGCACCAGTTCCTCGAACGTATGAATAAATAAGAAAATCAAGCTTCAGCAGTGGGCCCACCAAAATTCATAGGCATTTTTGGTGAGGTGTGTCCGCCTTTGATCTTAATTTCACCGTGAACACTCTCGTATTTTTTGATGTTTCCCTGAAGGGCATTCATCAATCGCTTGGCATGTTCAGGCGTAAGTACAATCCTGGATTTTACAGGTGCTTTTGGCACACCGGGCATAATCCTGATAAAATCGACAATAAATTCGGAACTTGAATGTGATATAACAGCCAGGTTAGCATAGGTTCCTTGTGCTGTTTTTTCATCCAGTTCAATATTCAACTGTTTATTTTTGTCCTGCTGTTGTTCCATAACGTTTTATTTATTTTCAATAGTTGATTCGGAATCGTCTTCTGTTGCTTCACTACTTTCCTGCAGTTTTTGCAATTCAGATTTATTACCGACAAGAATTTTGTCATATTCTCGCACCCCACTACCAGCTGGAATCAAATGACCGACAATCACATTTTCTTTCAATCCGAGCAACAGATCATCTTTTCCCTTGATGGCTGCTTCGTTGAGCACTTTGTTTGTTTCCTGGAATGAAGCTGCCGACATAAAGCTTTCTGTTTGCAGTGCTGCCCTTGTGATTCCCTGAAGTGCTTGTCTTGATGTTGCCGGTACAGCAGGTCTGGCCCGGACAAGCTTAAGATCTCGCCGCTTAAGATGTGAATTATCATCCCGAAGCCTCCTGGCTGTTATTATTTGACCTGCTTTCAGATTAGCTGAATCACCACTATCTATGATCACCTGCATACCGTAAATTTCATCGTTTACTTCACGGAATTTCCATTTATCAACAATTTGTTTTTCCAGGAATTGTGTGTCACCTGGATCTTCGATGATGACTTTTCGCATCATTTGCCTAACCACCACTTCAAAATGTTTATCATTGATTTTCACACCTTGTAACCTGTACACTTCCTGTACTTCATTGACAATATATTCCTGCACTTTTGTAGGGCCTTCGATATTCAGGATATCGGCCGGGGTAATTATACCATCAGACAACGAGGTGCCTGCTCTGATATAATCACCTTCCTGAACAAGGATTTGTTTTGTCAGTGGAACAAGGTATTTTTTCACATCACCATCTTTGGAAGTAACGATGATCTCACGGTTACCACGTTTGATTTTACCAAATTCAACCTGGCCGTTAATCTCAGAAACAACAGCCGGATTAGAAGGATTACGAGCCTCAAAAAGCTCAGTAACACGAGGTAATCCACCAGTAATATCACCACCCTTACTTACATTCCTCGGTATTTTTGCGATGGTTTGTCCGGCAATAAGCTTATCGCCTTCCTTTACAGCAAGATGAGCGCCGACCGGCAGGTTATAATTTTTAAGCACCTTATTCTCATCTTTTTCAGACACAATAGCCAGTTCAGGGTTCTTTTTCTTATCTTTCGTTTCGGTGATTACTTTTTCTCTGAACCCAGTTTGTTCATCAGCATCTTCCTGATAGGTTATTCCTTCGATCAGATTATCGAATCTCGCAATACCGTTCTTTTCGCAAACAATAGTAGCATTAAAAGGATCCCAGTCACATATCTTGGTATCTTTTTCAATTTTCTGATTGTTCTTAACATACAATTTGGCACCATAGGGGATGTTATTTGTCATGAGAGTTATGCCGGTATTGTCATCAACAATTTTCATTTCAGCCATGCGTCCGATGACAATATTCACCTCATCTTCACCTTCTCCTTTGTAGGTTACAGTACGCAATTCTTCAATTTCAAGGCGTCCGTTATATTTGGCAGTAATGGATGATTCTGCTGCAATGTTACCAGCTACACCACCAACATGGAATGTCCTCAATGTAAGCTGTGTTCCGGGTTCTCCAATTGACTGTGCTGCAATTACCCCAACAGCCTCCCCTTTTTGAACCATCCTTGCAGTAGCCAGGTTACGGCCATAGCATTTAGCACATACACCCCGTCTTGATTCACAAGTCAGTACTGACCTGATTTCCACTTCTTCGATGGGAGAATCTTCAATGGTTTTAGCAATCTTTTCGGTAACTTGTTCTCCTGACTTAATGATAAGCTCTCCGCTCTGAGGTTGATAAACATCATGGACAGTGCTACGACCAAGGATACGTTCGTAAAGGGACTCCACAACTTCTTCGTTCTTTTTGATAGCTGTAGCTATAATGCCTCTCAATGTACCACAATCTCTTTCTGAAATAACCACATCCTGACAAACATCAACAAGGCGTCTTGTAAGGTAACCTGCATCAGCCGTCTTGAGGGCAGTATCAGCAAGGCCTTTACGAGCACCATGTGTTGAAATAAAATATTCAAGCACAGATAACCCTTCTTTAAAATTAGCCAGAATCGGGTTTTCAATAATTTGTTGTCCGGCACCTGCCGATTTTTGAGGTTTAGCCATCAAGCCACGCATACCACATAACTGACGTATCTGCTCTTTGGATCCACGGGCTCCTGAATCCAACATCATATAAACAGGATTGAAACCATTGTTGTCTTTTGATAAATTACTCATTACCAACTGAGTAAGTTTTGCATTTGTATGTGTCCAGATATCAATTATCTGATTATACCTTTCATTGTTGGTAATGAAACCCATGTTGTAATTGTTGAACACTTCATCAACCTGTTGATAACCTTCCTGGATCATGCTTTCTTTTTCATCAGGGATGATAACATCATCAAGGTTAAACGAAAGCCCTCCCTTATAAGCCATGTTGAATCCCATGTGCTTAATGTTATCAAGGAAGTCAGCAGTAACGGCTGTGTTTGTTTTATCCAGGACATTAGCAATGATCCCGCGCACCGATTTCTTGGTCAGCAATTCATTGATAAACCCAACTTCTTTCGGAACAATATCATTAAACAACACTCGTCCGGTTGTGGTTTCAATAACCTTCTTTACAATTATTCCATCTTCATCCAGATCATCCACCCGCACATTTATGATGGCACTGAGTGCAATTTTCTTTTCATTATAGGCGATTTTTACTTCTTCAGGGGAGTAAAAAGTCAGACCTTCACCATTGGAGCCTTTTCGTCCTTTTGTAATGTAGTATAATCCCAGAACCATATCCTGAGATGGCACGGTAATCGGAGCTCCATTGGCCGGGTTGAGAATATTATGGGAAGCCAGCATAAGTACCTGAGCTTCTAAAATGGCAGCATTACCCAGTGGAAGATGAACAGCCATCTGGTCACCATCAAAGTCAGCATTAAATGCTGTACATGCAAGGGGATGAAGTTGAATGGCTTTTCCTTCAATCAATTTTGGTTGAAATGCCTGAATACCCAAGCGGTGCAATGTTGGTGCACGGTTTAGCATTACCGGATGTCCTTTCAATACATTTTCCAGTATATCCCAGATAACGGGATCTCTGCGGTCAACAATTTTCTTGGCAGATTTCACTGTTTTTACAATGCCCCTTTCAATAAGCTTTCTGATTGCAAAAGGTTTATAAAGTTCAGCTGCCATATCTTTTGGCAAACCACATTCATGGAGTTTCAATTCAGGGCCGACAACAATCACAGAACGCGCGGAATAATCAACACGTTTTCCAAGCAGGTTTTGACGGAAACGGCCTTGTTTTCCTTTCAGGCTGTCGCTAAGGGATTTCAATGGTCTGTTGGCATCCGTTTTAACGGCGTTGGATTTACGTGAATTATCAAAAAGGCTATCAACCGATTCCTGAAGCATGCGTTTTTCATTACGCAAAATCACTTCAGGTGCTTTTATTATCATAAGGCGTTTAAGCCTGTTGTTTCTAATGATTACGCGGCGGTAAAGATCATTAAGATCTGATGTAGCAAACCTGCCACCATCAAGGGGTACGAGTGGCCTGAGTTCGGGAGGTATAATGGGAATAACCCTGATAACCATCCATTCAGGTCTGTTTTTTTCTTTAGATGCCCTGAATGCTTCTACCACCTTCAATCTTTTGAGTGCTTCATTTTTTCGTTGCTGTGATGTTTCCTTATTGGCTTTGTCTCTTAAGCTGAAAGACAGATCATCAAGGTCAATCCTGGACAGGAGATAAAATACTGCTTCAGCACCCATTTTAGCGATAAACTTATTGGGGTCATCATCCTCAAGCATCTGATTTCCTGAGGGCAGGGCATCAATTATATCAAGGTACTCTTCTTCCGTTAAAAAGTCAAGAGGCTTTAAATCATCTTTTTCTTTGACACCGGGCTGGATAACCACATATTTTTCATAATATATGATGGAATCCATTTTTTTGGTAGGCAAGCCAAGCAGATAACCAATTTTGTTTGGCAAGGAACGGAAATACCAGATGTGAGCCACAGGAACTTCGAGTTTGATATGCCCCATACGCTCCCGGCGCACTTTTTTCTCGGTTACTTCCACACCACAGCGATCACATACAATTCCCTTGTAGCGGATGCCTTTGTATTTACCACAGTGACATTCAAAATCTTTTACCGGTCCAAAAATTCGTTCACAAAACAGGCCATCCCTTTCCGGTTTGTATGTCCGGTAATTGATGGTTTCTGGTTTTGTAACTTCACCACTTGAGCGATCCAGAATATCTTCGGGTGAAGCCAAACTGATGGATAATTTGTCAAAGTTACTGGTAACTTTCTTGTCTTTTTTGAAAGCCATATATCTGATCAATTAAATAAGTACAAATTAATTCATTTCAAAATTGAGACACAAGCCTTGCAACTCATGAATAAGCACATTTAAAGACTCCGGCACTCCAGGAGTTGGCATGGGTGTTCCTTTTACGATAGATTCGTAGGTTTTGGCACGCCCTTTAACATCATCGGATTTCACAGTGAGTATTTCTCTCAACGTATGAGCAGCTCCGAATGCTTCGAGGGCCCAAACCTCCATTTCACCAAAACGCTGACCGCCAAATTGAGCTTTACCACCAAGCGGTTGCTGTGTGATCAGTGAATAGGGGCCAATGGAACGGGCATGCATTTTATCGTCAACCATGTGCCCGAGTTTAAGCATATAAATCACACCAACGGTAGCAGGCTGATCAAATTTTACACCGTTTTCTCCATCATAAATATGGGTTTTGCCATATCTTGGTAAACCGACTTTATCGGTAAATTCATTGATTTGATCCAGCGTGGCACCATCAAAAATTGGTGTTGAAAATTTCATGCCGAGTTTTTCACCAGCCCAGCCAAGGACAGTTTCGTATATTTGTCCGAGGTTCATACGGGATGGTACTCCCAGCGGATTCAATACCAAATCAACAGGAGTTCCGTCTTCGAGGAAAGGCATGTCTTCCTGTCTGACAATCCTGGCAATAATGCCTTTATTTCCGTGCCGGCCTGCAACTTTATCACCGACTTTAATGACCCTCTTTTTGGCCAGGTAAACCTTTGCCATCTGAACAATACCGTTTGGCAATTCATCGCCGATTGTAATATTCAAGGATTTACGCCTGTATTTTCCCTCCAGGTTTTTAAATTCAATGAGGTAATTATGTAAAATCTTTTCTATGATTGCGTTTTTCTTTTTGTCGGTTGTCCATTTGGATGGTTTAACATCAAGAAAATCTACTGTTGCAAGTGCTTTGAGCGTAAATTTTTTGCCTTTGGGGATAAGCACTGCAAAGTTGTCTTTTACTCCCTGTGAAGTTTTACCGTTAACGACAACAAACAATTTTTCAAGCAATACGCTTTTGAGTTTTTCTACTTCCTGTTGGAATTCATTTTCAATGTTCTGAACAAGAATTTTTTCTTGATTTCTTGTTTTTTTGTCTTTAAATGTTTTGGAAAACAACTTTTTATCAACCACTATACCGGATGTAGAAGGAGAGGCTTTTAATGAAGCATCTTTTACATCGCCTGCTTTATCACCAAAAATAGCACGCAACAATTTTTCTTCAGGTGAAGGATCGGATTCGCCTTTCGGTGTGATTTTACCGATCATAATATCCCCGGCTTTCACATTTGCACCGATACGGATAATCCCATTTTCATCAAGATTCCTTGTTGCAGATTCACTAACGTTTGGAATATCAGCGGTTAATTCTTCGAGGCCTCGTTTTGTATCCCTTACATCAAGTTTATATTCTTCAATATGTACAGAAGTAAAGACATCATCCCGGACAACACGGTCAGAAATCACAACAGCATCCTCAAAATTATATCCTTTCCAGGGCATAAAGGCAACTTTCAAATTGCGTCCCAGAGCAAGTTCGCCGTCAACAGTTGCGTATCCTTCCGTCATGACGGTTCCTTTTTGCACTTTATCTCCTTTTCTGACGATGGGCCTTAGGTTGACATTGCTGTTTTGATTGGTTTTTTGAAATTTGGTTATGTCATAAGTAACGGTATCATCAGTAAAGGAAGCAAATTTTTCTTCTTCACTGCGGTTATATTTAACCACAATTTTATCAGCATCCACGTATTCTACCACACCATTTCCTTCGGCAATAAAAAGCAACCGGGAATCCCTGGCCACTCTTTCTTCAATACCTGTACCCACAATTGGTGCTTCGTTTTTGATCAGGGGAATGGCTTGCCTCATCATATTAGAGCCCATAAGAGCCCGGTTTGCGTCATCGTGTTCCAGAAAAGGAATAAGTGATGCTGCAATAGATGCTATCTGATTGGGAGCCACATCCATTAGCTGGATACTCTCCGGTTCAGTCATGGCGTATTCACCGTCATGCCGCACCCTGATTTTATCAGATTGAAACATGCCTTCATCATCAATGGGAGCATTGGCCTGTGCAATAACATGATTTTCTTCTTCCTCAGCACTGAAGTAAAGAATATCTTCCTTAAGTTTTACCTGTTCTTCTTCAACTTTTCTGTAAGGAGTTTCAATAAAACCAAGCTCATTGATTTTAGCATAAACACAAAGGGAAGAGATCAAACCGATGTTTGGTCCCTCAGGTGTTTCAATAGGGCATAACCTTCCATAATGGGTATAATGCACATCCCTGACTTCAAAACCAGCACGTTCACGGGACAACCCGCCTGGGCCAAGAGCAGAAAGACGGCGTTTATGAGTCATCTCAGCGAGCGGATTTGTCTGATCCATAAACTGAGACAACTGGTTTGTTCCAAAAAATGAGTTGATGACAGAAGATAATGTTTTTGCATTAATCAGGTCGGTGGGATGAAAGACTTCATTATCCCTGACGTTCATTCTTTCCCTGATGGTTCTTGCCATTCTTGCCAATCCGACACCAAACTGGTTACCCAATTGTTCGCCTACAGTACGAATACGTCTGTTACTCAGGTGATCAATATCATCAACTTCCGCTTTAGAATTGATCAGTTCGATCAGGTATTTAAGGATAGCAATGATATCATCTTTTGTTAAGGTTTTGATGTCTTCATTGATATCAATTTTCAGCTTTTTATTTAACCTGTAGCGTCCAACTTCACCAAGGTCATATCGTTTTTCAGAAAAGAAAAGGTTATCGATGACTTCACGAGCGGTTGTTTCATCGGGAGGTTCAGAACTACGCAATTGTCGGTAAATATAGACCACAGCTTCTTTTTCAGAGTTACATGGATCTTTATAAAGCGTATTGTATATGATTGCGTAATCCGAGGTTTTGGATTTTTCCCTATGGACAAGGATTGTTTTGGAACCTGAATCAATAATGGTCTGAATGTGTTCAGGTTTAATAACCGTTTCCCTATCGAGGATCACCTCGTTTCTTTCAATGGATACAACTTCACCGGTATCTTCATCAACAAAATCTTCCACCCATGACCTCAGCACTCTGGCGGCCAGTTTACGGCCAACGACTTTTTTCAGAGCGGTTTTATTCGCTTTAATTTCTTCAGCGAGATCAAATATTTCAAGGATTTCTTTATCACTTTCAAAACCAATCGCTCTGAGCAGTGTTGTAACCGGTAATTTCTTTTTTCTGTCAATGTATGCGTACATGACAGAATTAATATCGGTTGCAAATTCCATCCAGGAGCCTTTGAAAGGAATGATACGGGCCGAATACAATTTGGTGCCGTTAGCATGGAGGCTTTGTCCAAAGAAAACGCCGGGAGACCTGTGTAATTGTGATACGACGATACGTTCTGCACCATTGATTACAAAAGAGCCTCTTGGTGTCATATAAGGAATGGGACCGAGCCATACATCCTGAATGGTTGTTTCAAAATCTTCATGTTCCGGATCTGTACAATACAATTTGAGCTTGGCTTTCAGCGGAACAGAATACGTAAGTCCCCTGGCCAGACATTCTTCAATGGAATACCTGGGCAAATCGATGGAATAATCCATAAACTCCAGCACAAAATTATTGCGAGTATCTGAAATGGGGAAGTTTTCGTTGAAAACTTTATAAAGTCCCTCATTTTTTCTTTTTTCCAAAGTTGTATCCAGCTGCAAAAAATCCTTAAAGGATTTTAATTGCAGATCAAGAAAATCCGGATAATCAAGCTGATTTTTGGTTGTTGAGAACGAATATCTCTGTCTATTTTTTACTGACATTTACATTGGATTAGTTAAGAA
>JAQIDD010000250.1 GCA_027858215.1 Candidatus Delongbacteria bacterium
CAAGGTATCCCGGGCCGTTACCACCAAAACTTTGTTGTAAGCGTTGACGTAAAAAACCCGAAATACGGTCGGTTTCAATTTGAGAATCACCGTAATGCATTATGCGTATCGGATGACTATTTCTGACAGATGTTTCAAGGTTTTTGAAAAAATCATAAAGGTCTTGTTGTCCAATGTCTGTATATTCAAGGGGATATTCAGACGCAGCAAGTATTTCAGCATCCGCTCTAACTGTGTCCGCAATAGCAGAAGTATCAGCCCGGGTGGTATCTACCCTTAATTGCCTTCTGATGATATTGTCAATGTTGGCATATTCGATTTTTTTAGGGTGAAGAAATTCCCTTAATGATGGAAATGTCAATTCCACTGATCCAATTTTTATGCCCTCTTTCGGGAAAAAATAAGCCAGCACAGCAAGCATGATAAGCACGGCAAAAAGAAAGCCCACTATGTGTTTTGGTTTTATCATTTGCTACCCCGCTGTTTTTTGATTTTGAGTTTTTGCCCCGGCCTGAGATCATGAGGACTGATATTGTTCCACCGCAAAATATCCTGGTCGCTGATACCGGGGTATTGTTTGGCGATTTGCCATGGGTTGTCTCCTCGTTTTACCGTGTATAAAATGTAGGTGCCCTGTTTTAAGTTTCCCCTTATTCGCTCTTTTTGTGATGTGTTGCTTACCAGCTTGCCTTCACGTGCCTGTTTTTCTGTAAAACTCATTGATTCAAGTGCGGTATAGTGGTTTTTTTTGTCTTTCAGTACATACACCACAATGGTTTGTCCTGCCCGGATAAAATTACCATGGATGTTATTCCAGTACCGGATGTTGGAAACAGGAGTGTCAAACCATTCGGAGAGAAAACCTATGTTATCACCGCTTTTAATGGTGTAACTGACCGGCACATAGTCATCGTCGGGGATGTTTTTTTTCCGTGACCCATTTGCCAGGTTATCTTCTGGTTTCGGCCTGCTGAAATAAAAACTGTCGCGATGATGATACATGCTGTCTTCGTTGGTCATAAAAAGTTCTGACATATCCTGTGGGAGATACAGCGGTAAATTGTTGTCCGGTGTAGCAGGTACTATGGATTGTGGGTATCCCGGATTGAATTTTTCCAGTAATTTTTCATCAATACCGGTTAAAGCAGATACCTGTCCAAAGTGCAACTTATGCTGGACCAAAACGGTATCTTTTGGTGCCTCAACCTTTATGGATGCCGGTTTAATCCCGAATTCGCCGGGATTTTCAATGATGATGTTCATGGCTGTGAAAGCATGGTAAATATCAGCTTCCTGAACTGGAAGCTTTTTAAAAACAGCTTTTAGGTCACCGGGATTGCCTGTGTCTTTTATGGCCTTGTTTACAGCACAAGGTCCACAACTCCATGCTGCAATGGCCAATGGCCACTGTTCATATTGCCGGTAAAAATCCTTAAGCATTTTTGCAGCGGCTATGGTTGAGCGGGATGTTTCCCGTCGTTCATCCAGATATTCAGTTACCCTGAGATCATAAAGCCTTGCGGTGCTGTATTTGAATTGCCATAAACCAACAGCTCCTGAAGCAGAAACATAATCCGGGTGCATGCCTGATGACACCAGTGGCAGATAACCCAATTCGGGAGGCATTGAATCCGCTTGAAAAAAGGTGGCATATTGTTCTTTTTGTTGTTCTGCCAACGCCAATAAGACTGCTGTTTCATCAGGATGTTCATAAGCATAAAAGAACAGAAATGCCATGGTTTTTTCAGCATTGACAATGCTTATCCCAGGGGAAAACTTTTCTAAAATCGGGGTAATATCTGTCAAAGATGGCCAGAGGTGAGGTAACGCAATGTTATGATTGATTTCCTTTTCAGGTTTGTAATGCTTGCTCAGTGCCCGGAGTTGGTTCTCAAATTTGGCTTGTGTTTCAGGAGTTAACGTGGGATATGATTGTTGTGCGTGTACTGATAAAACCATCAATGATGTTAAAACAAGCAAAATAAATGAGAAGCCGATTTTATCCCATACGCCATTCAAGGAAAATCCAGGCAGTACATTATTATGTTTTTTACGCTTCAACGGCACATCAATATTTTGACATAATGGGCTGACATTAAAACATTGACAAGCACTTGTTATATCTGTTTGAGCAACGTTTTCATGTTTACTTTTTGATTTACAATGTCGAAAATCTGTTCTGCGGGCACCCGTTCCTGTTTCATACTGTCACGTTCGCGTATTGTAACGGTGTTGTCGTCAAGGCTCTGGTGATCCACAGTTATACAGTAAGGCGTCCCAATGGCATCCTGACGGCGGTATCTGCGTCCTATGCTGTCCTTTTCTTCGTAATAGCAGTTGAAATCATATTTGAGTTCATCCATGATTTTACCTGCAATTTCGGGCAAGCCGTCTTTTTTTACCAGTGGCAATACAGCCACTTTATATGGAGCCAACGGAGCCGGTATTTTCATGACAATACGGGTCTCTTTTTCCAGTTTCTCTTCTGTATAGGCAGCGGAAAGCACCATAAGGAAAGTACGGTCGAGGCCAATAGAAGTTTCCACGACATAGGGAACATAGCTTTCTCCCCTTTCATTGTCATAATACTGTATTTTCTTTCCGGACATGTCCTGATGCCTGCCCAGGTCAAAATTAGTGCGTGAGTGAATGCCTTCCAATTCCTTAAATCCAAACGGGAAATCAAACTCAATATCATAAGCTGCCGATGCATAGTGGGCAAGTTTATCGTGTTCGTGCAATCTGAACAATGCATCATCGAATCCCAGAGCCTTGTGCCAGTTCATGCGTTTATCACGCCAGTAAGGAAACCATTCTTTTTCAGTGCCGGGCTGAACAAAATACTGCATTTCCATCTGTTCAAATTCCCGCATACGGAAAATAAACTGGCGGGCAACGATTTCGTTTCTGAAGGCTTTCCCTATTTGGGCTATACCAAAAGGCAGGTTTAGCCGTCCAGTTTTCTGCACATTGAGGTAATTCACAAAAATCCCCTGGGCAGTTTCGGGACGGAGGTATATTTTAGCACCATCAACGGACCCCAGCTTGGTATCAAACATCAGGTTAAATTGCCGCACATCCGTCCAGTTACGTGAACCGGATACAGGATCAGCTATTTCTTCATCCAGGATGATTTGTTTGAGTTCATCAAGGTCTTCGTTTTTCAAAGCTTCGATAAAACGTGAGCGAAGTTTTTCAATTTTTCCGAGGTATTTTACAACACGGGGATGGGTGCTTACAAATTTTTCTTCATCAAAATCATCGCCGAAGCGCTTTCTGGCTTTGTTGATTTCTTTATCCACCTTTTTTTGGATTTTGTCAAGCTGTTCTTCAATAAGCTCATCAGCACGGTAGCGTTTTTTGGAGTCTTTATTATCAATCAGCGGGTCGTTAAAGGCATCCACATGGCCGGATGCTTTCCATACTTTGGGGTGCATAAATATTGCCGAATCCAGCCCTACAATGCTTTCCTGCATCTTTACCATGGCATCCCACCAGTATTGTTTGATGTTGTTTTTCAATTCTACGCCGGTTTGGCCGTAGTCGTACACTGCACTTAATCCGTCGTATATGTCGCTGGATTGAAAAATAAAGCCGTATTCTTTGGCATGTGAAATGATTTTACTGAAATTGTCTTGTGCCATCCTTATATTTATATTTTGAATTTAAGTGACAAAGTTAATATAATGGATTAAATTTCATCATATTCATTTTTTCAAATAACAGGAAAAGGAAAAGCCTATTATAGCTCAACTCCACAAGTAATAAATGCATAATGATTTCGGAATGCAATCAATGAAACTGCATTTTCTCCCCTTTATCCACGTTCACTTTTACAGCCCTGTCGCCACGGAAAACAGCTTCATACATTTTCTCTCCACGGTGACTGTAATACACTACTTTGCCCTCTTTCATGCCGTTTTTGTAATTGATTTCTGATTTCAAACGTCCGTGGCCGTACCAGGTTTCCCATTTGCCATGAGGTTCGCCTTCGTCGTTGTATTCTTCCTGGCGCACCAGGTCACCGTGTTCATTGTACATTTTCCATGTTCCCACTTTCACCCCATGGTTGTATTCGCCTTCCATGCGAATTTTACCCTGCATTGAATATTTTTTGTATGTTCCGTGAAGTACGGGTTTTTTGTTGTACTCATAATGCTCAATGTCTTCTGATTCTTCTACAGGCTCCTGCATATAATTTTCAACCAGTTGTTTTTTTCCGTTGGGATACCAATACACTGCTTTTCCGGAATACAGGCCGTTTTCGTAATTTACTTCTGCTTTTTTAACGCCTGTTTCATAATAACTTGTCCATGTCCCCTGCATCACACCGCCTGTATAATGTCCTTTCATTTTTAACTGGCCGTTTTCAAAATATTCTTTCCATTCGCCAATTTCTGTATCCATATCGTATTGCCCTTCACGAAAAACATTCCCGTTTTCGTAATAAATGGTGTAAACGCCGTGCCGTTTGTCATCTTTATAGTTGATTTTTTTCCAAACGGTGCCGTCATCATACCAGAATGTCCATTCGCCCTGCATTTTTCCCATCTCATAATGCCCCTGGTTACCTTTGTTTCCTGATGAACGATAATAAGTCCAGAGCTCGTGTTGCTTGTCATTTTTGAAGTGTCCTTCAATGTCCAGGGTACTGTCGCGATGAAACCATTTGGCTTCTCCTGATTTTTGACCATTATCAAAATGCATGATGGTTTCTGCCTGCCCGTTTTTGTAATATTTGGTTTGTTTGCCATGGCGTGTTCCCATGTTGTAATTGGTAAGGTTACGCAGCTTTCCGCTTTCGTAATAAAATTTCCATGTTCCATGCTTTTTCTCATCTTTCAACATGCCTTCCATCGCCAGGTTTCGATTGGGATACCACACTTTGTTCTCCCCGTTTTGATAATTGAGGATGGATTTTTTATTGCCGTCTATAAAAAATTCTGTCCAGGTGCCGGCGCGTTCTCCGGATTCAAATTTTCCTTTGGCTGCAAGGGTGCCGTTTTCGTGATAAAATTCCCATGTTCCGTTTTCCAGCCCATTTTTCACATTGCCTTCTTTTCTTTTTTGTCCATTTTCATAATAATCAACAAAACGGCCGTTACCATCTGTTACAATTTGCTTTCCATCTTTATTCCATGCATTAATATATTTTCGTGGTTCTGCATCAAAATTCAGGGTATAATGGATGTTGCCGTCAGGGAAATAATAGTTCCAGGTGCTGTCGCGCCGGTCATCTAAAAAATGGCCTTCTGTTTTGATATTTCCATTTTCATACCATTCTGTGTATGTTCCCATTTGTATGCCATCCCGGAAATTGCCTTCATTTTCTTTGTTGCCGTTTTCGTAATAGTAAATCAATTTCCCGTTTACCACGCCTTCGTTATAATCCGTTTCCTGGATAAGTTGTCCCTCTTTGTTGTAATACTTCCAACGGCCAAATTCAAGGCCAAGTTTCATCATGCCTTCACTTTGTACAGTGCCATCTTTATACTTGTATGTTTTATCCTGATATTCCTGTCCAAAATTCAGCAATGGCAATAACATCAACCCAACAAAAATCAAATGCAGTTTTTTCATCTTTCTAGATAATAATTTGTACAAAACTAAATAAAATTACAGATTTCAAAGTATTTGTTGATAACAACGTAAAAACTGAGAATGAATTTTACATATAGACGGTTTTTCCAGAATTGCAACGCGGTACAATCCCAATACAGGGCATGGCAAATTTACCATTTAAAAGAATGGTTCTATTCCAATAAATGGTTGAGAGAATTAAAAGTTTGTGTTTTTAAAAAAAACTGAAAAAATCCAAAGTTCACCTGCCTGACGGCAAGGCAGGGCAGACAAGGACGCAGTGGCGCAAAGGTTTAAAAAGATTCAGGGCTAAAGCCCATTTTTTCGCTTATTTTTGCCTAACCCCGGCCTGAAGGTCGGGGTTAAATAATTTTTGATAAGCGATTAACTCAACATTTTTCCCATTTCTCAGCGTCTTAGCGTCCCTGCCAACCGACAGGCAGGTCTGCAGTAATAGGCGGTAACAATTGTATGCACCTGAATAGTGACGAAGATTATAAAACACCGGTTATATTTCTATTGCTTTTCCGGTGCCTCCTTCAATGTATTTTTCAGGATACAGGGTTTTGAGCTCCTGAATGTGCAGTGTACAGTGAGTTGGGCAAATGAATTCAAGGTCTTTGAAGAGATGGTATTTGTCAAAACCGTGCAATCCGCCGAAGATGGCATACAATTTTCCAAATTGTGATGCCGTGTCAAGTATCAATTCCATGTCAGGATGCGAACAACCAACCACCAGTACAAGACCTTTGGGTGTAGAAACCACCATGGCTTGTTCAATATTTTCCAATTCGCCGGTGGTAAATACGTTTTCATGGATTTGCATCGGGTGGTCTGCAAAAACCACCTGCTTAACACCGTGTACACCTCGCAGGGATGGTGGCAGATAAATGTTTACATCATGGTTGTGATATAGAAATTCAGACAATCCTCCAATATGGTCAAAATGATTGTGAGAGATAAAAACATCATCCACGGTGGATGGGGATAATCCCAGTTTTTTCATGTTGTTGATTAACATGTAACCTTTTGTGCCGGCATCAAAAAGAATGTTTCTTTCCCCGGTTTCGACAAGTCATGAAAATCCCCAATCTGCTTCTAATTCCGGATTGAATAGGGTATTGTCATATAAAATGGTAAGTTTCATGACATTCACCTAATTTACAACGATAAAAATACTAAATAGTGTCTGTCCATAATGTCTGATTTCTTCGTTACGCTCGTATTTAAAACAGTCATTTACGAAAGTAAAATCCTTGGTTTTAAATACTTCGCAGGCCTCGAACTCAAACATTAT
>JAQIDD010000362.1 GCA_027858215.1 Candidatus Delongbacteria bacterium
ACGGAACTCCTGCCTGCAGCTTACAGCACCCGCAAAGCTGCACACAACTATAAGCCGGAGACCGACCCTTTTCCAGGCTGGAAACAACTTTACAAAAGTTTTGAACTTTCGTAATGTTCCAACGTCAGTGCTGGAAAAAGGGTACGCCCAACTAATAAATTCCAAATAATATCCAACTCCCAAATTCCAAATTTCCAAACTAGTTCGTCGTAGTAAGGGGAAAACGGATTCTAAAACAAAAAATAAAAACTATCTCCCCCCTATCCATCTTTCTCTACGTCACTCTATCTCAAATATTATCCCAGAAACTCTGTCGTTTATTCAGTTTCAGGTCTTGCAATAAAGGTGATTTGACGTTGATCTGGAAGCTGTAGTATGTATTGTTTCCAAAAGGCACAAATGCCAGGCTCATTTCCCAGCAATGCAGATCGCGGTGGATTTCAACGTGTGTATAAGAAACTTTTTTGTTTACAAAATCATACCCTGTATTGAAACTGACTTTCCACTTTTTTGTGACGCTCACATCACCCCTGACATTTACCGTTTGAGTCAGGCGTTTCTCATCGTAAGGCTTGTTGTAATTTAGTGTATAATCAAAATTTAAGTTCCACGGTATTGAAAAATCAACGTAAGAATGCGGGTAGCCGTACAGAAAGTTTCGCGCCTGTTGATTGTTGTCTTTGTTTTTGGAAGCGCTGAATCCCACACCTAAATTCAGGCTGGCACGCGTGATACGGAACAGTTCGCCTTCATGATTCAGTTGCATTTCGTTGATGCGTTTTGCACTACCTGTGGAATCAATCATGTACGCGAACGGGTCAAACGTGGAACTGAAATTGATGTTGAATTTTCCAATACGGGTACGGCCTGTCATGGTTAATGGAGACCAATTCAGGGAATCTGCCATGATGTTGTAATTGGTCCGGAAATTCAATGATTCAAGTAGTGCAATTTTTCTTTCTTTTTTTGCTGTGTCGTTTGGGTTTTCCACCTTCATATCCAGTTTGTTGCTCAATGAAAAACTAACAGACCCGGCACCACCAGACGGCGGAGAACCATACACGCCACCTTCAAACCGCGAATAAGTTGAACGCACCGTATCATATTGTCCCGTATAATCATTGTACTGGATATCAGAAATATAATTTTCATAAAAACCGTATTTCTCGTCTGAAAAATCAGGGAAATAACTGTAACTTACGCTTGGAGTCAACACATGGCGTATGGCTTTCAGTCTTTCAGACTTAAATTCAAACATGCCGTATATTTTTGTTGACAAATTTGCCCCTGCCCTGTAATCCCATGCATTGACAAGTCCCTGTACTTGCTCAGTTACCACACCGCCATACGTAGAATCAGTTTCATTGTAAAGGGAATCATCATAATACCGGTTGGTTTCCTCAAAGTACATGCGATCCGTAAAGTTAAAATTTGGCGATAAAGTCAGGTGTTTGAAAAGTTTCACACTTGTACTAACTGGAATATTATGTTTTATCCCGTTTGAAAAATCACCGATTTGCGATTGAAAAATCGAATCTTCATGAGCTGTTACCCGGTTAAGTGTGGACATGGAATAACTGATTCCGATCTTTTCATATATTCTGGGGCTACCTGTGGCTTCTTTTCGCTTGAGGGGATAAATCCGGCTCATATTGAAACTCATCTGGGGTAAAGTAAGCGTCACAGAGCTGTCTCTGCTGTTTTGACTGTGCAGCAATGACATGTTGAGCGAAAATGGAGTACCCGGCCAAAACTTACTGAAGTTAATACTGGATTGCTTGGTGTTTGTTAAACGGCTTTGGGCACTGTATGTATTGTACTTGTCATAAGCACTGGAACTCATGTCCACATTGGCACTGAAATTCATGCTGGGATGCGCTTTCGGATCCTGTTTATGGTACCATTTGAATTTATACATCCGGTTTGTCTGATAATTTTCAAGTCCTTTGTAACCCAACACATTTCTATTGTAATGAAAACTCAGGTTCCCACTCATTTTATACCTGATTTTATAGTGAGTGGCAGCCCTTGCTTCCCAACTGCCTTTTGAATATATACCGCCGGTCAGTAACAAATCAAGATAATTATTGATAGCCCAGTAATATCCACCGTTGCGCAGGAAAAACCCCCTGTTTTGTTCTTCTCCGTATTCCGGAATGATAACACCAGATGAAGCCCCTTTTGTATTGGGGAAAAAACCAAACGGAATCCCAACCGGAGTTGGAATATCTTCAATAACAAGGTATGAGGGACCAGCTACAATTTTATCATCGGGAATGACTTTGGCTTTGGAAATATTAAAATAAAAATGCGGATGTTCCAGATCACAGGTGGTAAATTTACCATTGACCATGTGAATACTTTTGTCTGCTTGTCTTTTAGTACGCGCCCCATGCATATAACTGCCATCAAATTCGGTAGTTACTTTCTTAATAATGCCCCGTTTTGATTTAAAATTGTATCGTATCGTATCGGCTTTAAAACTTTCATCGCCCTGTTTAAATACCGGCTTACCCACAGTGGTTCCTGTCGAATCAGGCATCCCATAAGACAGCAATTCATTTTTGTCCAGATCCACCCTGATAAAATCTGCATTGACCTGTATGTCATTATAAACAACCTCCGCCTCCTTATAGAGGTAAATCAGGCTTTTTTGCAAATAAATGATATTGCTGTCAGTAGCATGATAATACACCGGATGTTCAAGTGCATTTGATTGCTTTTTCTTTACACGATCTGAAACGAGGCTGTCATTTTTGATACTGTCTTTCGATAGGCTATCGTTTAAAACAACACTATCTGATGATTCCATATTGGTGGTATCAGGTGAGATTTGCATTGCATTCTCCCTGATTTCCATCCCCGACACCATTGTAATACCCCCCCCAATGGCAATGAATATCAGCATTGTTAATAAGCTTTTGAATATTTTATCAAATATTTTCAAAAATTTGGCGTTGTTTTTGTAATTTTAAATCCGGTTCAAAACTAATTAAAAAAATGCATTCAAAACAGCAATGCTGATGATGAATAAACGAATAACACTCATACTAAGTATCCTGATATTGTGCTGTCAGCCTGATTTCCTTTCAGCACAAAATGGTAAAAATGACATCAAATTGCAAAAAGTGGTTATTGACCCCGGGCATGGCGGCAAGGACCCTGGTGCTGTTGGCGATTTTTCTTATGAAAAAGATATCGTCCTGAATATTGCCCTGCAACTGGGCGGATACATCGAAAAAAACTTCCCTGATGTCGAAATCATTTACACACGCAAAACCGATAAATACGTCAAATTGTATGAACGGGCAAAGATTGCCAATGATGCCAAAGCAGATTTGTTCATCAGTATTCATGCCAACGCATCCACTTCCTCCAAAGCATACGGGGCCGAAACTTTTGCTATGGGTTTGCATGTATCGGAGGCAAATCTTAAAGTAGCAAAAAAAGAAAATGCAGTCATCCTTCAAGAAGAAAACTACGAAGAAAATTATGGCGGTTTTGACCCGAACAGCCCCGAATCACATATTATGTTCAGTATGTTTCAACATGCTTACCTTGATCAAAGCCTGAATTTAGCCGCATTGATACAGGAACAGTTCAGAGAACGCGTGGGCCGACATGATCGCGGGGTAAAACAAGCAGGGTTCTGGGTTCTTTACAAAGTTGCCATGCCAAGCATTCTCATTGAATCAGGTTTTATTTCTAATCCGGAAGAAGAAAAATTTCTCAATTCGGATGATGGCGTTACATACCTGGCTTCTGCTATATACAGGGCTTTTAAAGCATATAAAAAAGCTTTTGAAGCGGACAATTTGCTTGAAGAAGAAACCCTTGAGATGTATTTGGAAGACCCGGAAAATCAAGAAATTGCACAGGACACAACCAATCAAAACAGCAACCTCCCTTCCTTTCCCCCTGCTGAGAATGATGAAATTTGTTTCAGAATACAGATTGGCACCTCCAAAGATTCAGTTGATACACTTCAAAATATGTATCCCGCATTTAATGACTTGTGGCAATACGAACACAATGGATATTATAAACATACCACTGAAAAAACAAATGAATATCAAAAAATTGTTAGCTTGCACGAAAAAGTGAGTTCTAAAATTGAGGATTGTTTTATTGTAGCCTTTAGAAACAATAAAAGGATTACCGTACGTGATGCCATAAAAGCGATAAATCAATAAGCTATGACCAAACAAAGGCGGAAATATATTTTTACAGGTGTATTAATTGTTATCATCCTGGCAACAAGTTATTGGGGTTTCAATTATCTGAAAAACAAAGACCTTTTTAACAAACAACGTGCCTATTATATACTTTACGAAAGGGTCGAAGGCCTTAATGTATCAAGTGCAGTAACCATGAACGGTTTTCAAATCGGCCAGGTAGATGATATAAAAATGCTGACAAAACAAAACAATCAATTGCTAGTAAGCATCATAACGGATAATAAATATGCCATTCCGGATTCATCCATTGCCCGTATATACAGTATGGATTTGATGGGAACCAAAGGCATTGAAATAGTATTAAGCAACAGCAACACTTACCACGAGGATGATGATACGCTTATAGGAGAAACAGAACAAAGCCTTAAGGAACAGGTCAGTATGCAAATGATGCCGATAAGAAACCAGGCGGAAGACCTGATGAAAGAAATGCAAACAGCTATAGAAGTGGTTGGATACATCTTCAACGAAGAAACACAAAGGAATCTTAAAAACAGTTTTTCCAGCATCAAACGAACCGTGAGTTACATTGAAACCTCATCACAGAACCTTGATTCCTTAATGACGGAAGAAAAAAGCCGCATTACTTCCATCCTGAATAACATTGACAACATCACCTCCACCATCAGCAATAACAATGAAGCCATTTCCAACGCCATCAAAAACATATCTGACCTGTCAGACAGCCTGAAAGCAGCACAACTTACACAAACCCTCAATCAGGCAAACAAAGCCATCAACAATGTAGCTGTAATTACTGACAAAATCAACCAAGGCAAAGGCAGTCTTGGTCTGCTGGTAAACAACGATAGCCTGTATTATGAACTAGAAAGTGCCAGTGCAAACCTCAACAGACTGGTTCAGGATATGCGGATCAATCCCAAGCGCTATATCGACCTGCGGCTTTTCGACTTACGACGGGATATCATGGTTGTTGATGAATCTAGCCTTAACAAACGAGATAAAAAACGCCTGGAGAAAAAACGGGAAAGATCACAAAAACAGTAACTATCTAGTGTTCGTCAATAAAATCATTGTCTTGTTCATAATGTTTGAGTTCGAGGCCTGCGAAGTATTTAAAACCAAGGATTTTACTTTCGTAAATGACTGTTTTAAATACGAGCGTAACGA
>JAQIDD010000353.1 GCA_027858215.1 Candidatus Delongbacteria bacterium
AAATTAGGGTATAAATAAAGTCACACTGTACTGGCGATGGTCTAAATGCACAAGAGCTAAAACGCATGTATGCCGACTTGGCAAAGGAGTTGGATATAGCAAAATACATTATTATAAAAAAGCTTTAAAGCCTTGCAAGAAGCGAATGATGATTAATTTGATAAAAATCTCTTATCCGTTCTTCCGTAGATTTCTATTCCTTGAACAAAAGTTAATATTTCACACAAGATTTACAATATAACCATAATTTATTATTGTTTAACACCATATTTTATAAAGTCATAACGAATATTAATATCTATTGTTTATAAATTCAGCACTGATATTAGCTCCCAATCTTTTTATAATAAAAAAATATCCTTATTTTTGGATTTATCCAATGTCAGTTATAAAAAATATATTTGGGTTTTATCGTGATGGTTTTCGCAACATGCCAAAATGGGGCAAACAGTTGTGGATAATCATCATTTTGAAAGGCATTGTAATTTTCATCCTTATCCGGTTTTTATTTTTTCCAAATTTTTTGAAAACCGAATTTAACACGAATAAGGAACGCAGCGAACATGTACTGGAACAATTAACGAATTCTGAAAATAATGACACTGTTAAGCATTGATTGGGCATTGGTAAACTGGTCGAGAGCACAGTTTGCCCTGACGGCCATGTATCACTGGATTTTTGTGCCAATAACCCTTGGGATCCTGTTTATAATTGCTTTTATGGAAACCCGTTATGTGCGTACCGGCGACCCGGAATGGAAACGCATTACCAAATTCTGGATGAAGTTATTTGGGATTAATTTCGCCCTTGGGGTTGCCACCGGCTTGATACTGGAATTTGAATTTGGCACCAACTGGTCAACCTATTCCTGGTTTGTCGGCGATATTTTTGGAGCACCACTGGCCATCGAAGGCATTATGGCCTTTTTTATGGAATCCACATTCATTGCTGTGATGTTTTTCGGCTGGAATAAGGTAAGCAAAAAATTCCACCTGACTGCCACGTGGTTGACAGCTCTCGGAGCTAACCTGTCTGCCTTGTGGATATTGGTTGCCAATGGCTGGATGCAATTTCCTGTCGGGATGGAATTTAACCCTGATACCGCACGCAATGAAATGGTCAATTTCTGGGATGTGTTTCTCAGCCCTGTTGCCATAAACAAATTTCTGCATACCATCACAAGCGGCTATGTGCTGGCTTCCATTTTTGTCATTGGCGTGTCCAGTTGGTTTCTGCTGAAGAAACGGGAACAAATGATGGCCAAGAAAAGCATCATCATCGCATCGGTATTTGGTTTCATTTCATTGCTGGCAGTGATTTTCACAGGCCATGGTTCTGCCCAGGAGGTGGCTGAAAAACAACCCATGAAACTGGCTGCTATGGAAGGACTTTACCAGGGCAGCACAGGTGCTGATTTAATTGGCATTGGGATTCTTAATCACAAAAAGGAGATTAACGATGGTGAAGAATCCACCACGTTCAAAATATCCTTTCCAAAAATCCTTTCCTGGCTTAGCTTTGGCGATACGGATGCTTTTGTCCCCGGCATTGAAGACCTCATAAACGGCAATGAAAAATATGGCATCATGCCGGCTCAGGAACGTATGGCCCGCGGCGATACTGCCATCCTGGCTTTAAAAACATACAAAGAAGCTCAAAAATCCGGTGATAAAACCACCGCCGCCGCCAATCTTGACGTTTTCAGGGCGCATTATGACCATTTTGGATATGGCTACATTGAAAAGGAAAAAGACCTGATACCACATGTGCCATTGGTTTTTTACAGTTTCCATTATATGGTAGCCACCGGATTTCTATACCTGTTGTTGTTCCTGGTATTTTTGTGGCTTACTTATACCAATAAAATTGAAACCATAAAATGGCGTAAACCATTGTTTATACTGGGAATTGCAGCCATCCCCATGGTTTTTATCACTAGCGAAGCCGGCTGGATTGTTGTGGAAGTGGGTAGGCAACCCTGGGTAGTTCAGGATTTAATGCCCGTTTCAGCAGGGGTTACCAATATTTCCGCCAACTCCGTACAAATAACGTTCTGGATTTTTGCTGTCATTTTCACAGCTTTATTGATAGCGGAATTAAATATCATGTTCAGGGCAATTAAAAAAGGCCCGGCAAAATCACAGGTTGAATCTAAAAACGGAGAGGCAAAATCATGATACACACTGCAATTTCATATCTGGCACTTCAGCAATACTGGTGGGTAATTATTGCCTTGATCGCTGGCTTATTGGTGTTTATGCTGTTTGTACAAGGCGGTCAATCTTTTATTTTTAATTTGACAAAAAATGAGACAGACCGAACCATGTTGCTGAACACTACGGGACGCAAATGGGAAGTTACGTTCACAACATTGGTGACCTTTGGCGGGGCATTTTTCGCATCCTTTCCGCTCTTTTATGCCACAAGTTTTGGCGGTGCATACTGGCTGTGGTTAGCCTTACTGCTTTCGTTTACCATTCAGGCTTTCAGCTATGAATACAGAACCAAATCCGGTAATATTTACGGTAAAAAATTTTTTAACTCCCTGCTTTGGACAAATGGCATGTTCGGACCATTTCTGCTTGGTGTGATTGTAGCCACATTTTTCAATGGCAATGACTTTTTAATGGTGGACAGCAATATACGGGAAAGCTTTTGGCAAAACAACTGGCGTGGACTTGAGTCCTTAACACATTGGCACAATCTGGCTCTTGGATTTACCGTGCTTTTTCTATCACGCGTCTCCGGTATTCTCTATGTTATGCACACCATTGATGACAACAAGCTGATCGCTAAAGCCAAAAAACAATTGTGGTACAATGCCATTCCTTTTGTTGTTTTCTTTTTGATTTTTACGATTGGCTTGTTGCTTAAACCAGGATATGCAGTCAACGCTGATACCGGGAATGTATTTATGGAAAATCACAAATACCTGCACAATTTCCTGGACATGCCGGTGGTAATGATATTGTTCCTGGCAGGGGTTGCTGCAGTGCTTACGGGTATAATAAAGGCATTATTAAAAACATCCGGTAATGACAAAGCTTTCTGGGTTACGGGCCCCGGCATTGTGCTTGTGGTGATGTGTTTGTTTTTTGTAGCAGGATTCAATGATACTGCATTTTACCCGTCATCATTCGATGTAAACTCATCGCTGACAATACAAAATGCCTCATCAAGTGAATTTACCCTCAAAACCATGGCCATCGTTTCATTGATGATACCTTTCGTGCTGGGTTATATTGTTGTAGCCTGGCGTTCAATCAATACAAATAAAATAAACAAAGCAGAAATGGAAGACAAAGAGAGTGGAACCCACATGTACTAAACAATTGAATCATGACATATACGTACGAAATCATTCAACTCATTAGCTGGCCGGTACTGATTTACATCACGTACTTTATTTCCATGCGATTGATGGATAAATTTGAAAAAACCAGCAAACAAAATCAACAACAGAAAAAAAACATTAAAACATCATGACAATTAAAAACATAACACTTACAAGTTTTGCTGTGGCCATTTTGCTTATAACTGGATGCAACCGTAAATTGTCCTGTGAAAAAATTTCAAGCAACGCACATTTTTACCGTGCCAGTGGGGTGGCATTCAGCCAAAAGCGGGATTTAGCAGAGGAAAAAGCCATTAACGTTGCCAAGCGGAACCTTGTGAAAGAAATTGCCAGGGATTTGCACAAAAAAACCGGTATGAGTGAACAATTACTGATGGACAGTTTGAAAAAAGGCATAAAAATTCACGACCTGGAGGTTGTATGCAAGCATAATGACAGACACAAAGGTTCTTATCGTTGTAGCCTTGCCATTGAAATGCCGATGGAGGAATTTAGTGATTTCGGTGAGCGGTGAGCGGTGGTCAGTGAGGGAGTTGGAGGTTCCGTTTAGGAATATCATGGCCAGTGGCTTCAGGCAATTTCCCCCTGTCACGTCACTGTTCTGAAACTGTCATCCTTCAATGATCGGTATTGATTTTGGGGTTTATGTGAAAATAAAATAAGACAATTATTTTATCTGTAGAATACAAAACTCCGGGATAATAGCAATTATAAAGGAATATTCACCCCAACAGTACCATATCCAAACGCATGACGGCCAGCTTCAAAAACAAATCAATATTTTTAGAAAGCATGTATTTAAACCCAGGGAAAGACCCAACGGTAAAATCAGGGGTGTTATCATAATTGATTAGTTTCACAAGCTTTTTGGGTTAATTTTCCCTTTTCTTGTGTACCGAAGCGTAGCTAAGCGAATCACGAACACATTAAAAGTAATTTTGTGAGCTTAAGTTCAATTAGTAAATGCAACTTTTACGAGTAAAAATATAAGTTTATAATGATGTTTTGTAAAGCTCTCTTTGCGGAGTGAAGCGTAGCGAAACGAAGCAAAGAGAGCGTAAGC
>JAQIDD010000007.1 GCA_027858215.1 Candidatus Delongbacteria bacterium
TCTGATGGTATAACGTCAATATAAGTATCAATTGGTTGAATTCTCATTTTATCATAGCTACCTTCTTTCAGTACATTAAATTCTGCCCTTCTGTTGAGTCTTCTTCCTTCAGGGTTGTCTTTACCATGGATTACATTTGGTGCAAGGGGATCAGATTCGCCATATTTCCTTGTAATAAGACTTGAAGAGGAAACGCCTTTGTTAACGAGATAATCTTTTACCGCCTTTGCTCTTCTGTAAGATAACAAGTAATTGTATTCATTGCTGCCGATGTGATCGGTATGCCCTGCTATTTCAATAACGGCATCTGTATTGTTCCGCATAAAACCAGCCAGGCGGTTAAGGTTTTCATAATAAATTGGTTTGATATTGTATTTATCAAAATCAAACAAAATGTTCTCTACGACAATTTCTCCCCGGTCAATTTCACCTTTAGCTGCCAGGTCAATGTCAAGGAAGAGTTCTTCTCCTTCAGTGATATCAAGTCCATACACTATTTCTGCATAGGACGGTATTTGCCCCTGGGCGACAATATCCACTTCATCCACACCTGTTCTTATTAATGCTTGTTTCACAACCTCAAAGCGTTCGGGGCTGAGCGGGTGGCTGGGTGGATAATTGATAGTAATAGCCATGGAAGCTCTTGTTGTGTCAACGAGGCTTGACATTTTATCAATTACCCTGTTGCCTGATGCTGTCATTTCTGTTTTTCCCTGTTCGAACAGTACTTTGTTATGGTAAGCGTAGAGTTGTATAATTACAGGATCAAGTTCAACAGGCCTGTAGCTTTCCAGGAACTGATCTGCATCCTCTTTTTTAGGCTTGAGTGTTTTGGTCACCATTTGTCTTCCCATCACATTGTAAATGATGTCATATTCTGCTCCGGGTCGTAATGAAAGAATGTATTCTCCTGTGTATTTGTTGGGTCGATACACGCCTGAAATGGCATTTGTTTTTGAATCTCTGACAACAATAACAACATCTTCAGGCACATCTCCTTCGGTATCATTAACAGTGCCTTCGTAAATAGCAAGGTTTGTTATAAAAACATCTTTGTGTTTGATCATATAGATATCAAGATCACCATAACCGTCCTCACGATATGTGCTTAAATACCCACGCCGGCCGTCCATGCTCATTACGTATGAAACATTATCTCCGGTAGTATTGATAGGATAACCCAGGTTAGTTGGTAAACCAAAAGTATAATCTTCATTCATTTTCGAATAAAAGATATCATAACCCCCCATGGTGTTGTGTCCTTTTGAACTGAAGAATAGGGTTTGTCCATCAGGGTGAATAAAAGGGGTTTCTTCATCGTATTCCGTGTTTACGTTAGGGCCTAAACGCCGGGGTTCGCCAAATTCTCCTGTCGGTAATCGGCGTACTACATAAATATCCAGACCACCATAACCTCTAGGCCTGTCGCTGGTAAAATAGATGCTTTGATTGTCAGGTGAAATACAGGCGTGCGTTTCCCTGTTTTTTGTGTTGATCTCTTCTGTGAGCTGCTTTGGTTTTGACCATTCTACCGAGTCTTTTTCTTTTTCTGTGGTAAAAATATTCCCGGCGTGATATTCTGATCTGAAAAAAAGCAAGATGTCACCTTCAGAAGACAAGCCGATTGATGCTTCATTTTCATCTGTGTTGATATAATCATCCATCCGCTCAGGGTCGCCCCAATCTCCATCGTGTTTGGTTGACAAAAACAAGTCTTCGTCCTGATTATAAAATGGTTCCCCGGGTCTGGGGCGTTTTGATGTATATATCATTTTTGATTCATGGACATCTATAACGGGTGAATGATCTGAATAGTTGGAGTTAATAACTTGTCCCATGTTTACCATGTCCACACTGACAGGTGCGGTTACCATGCGTTTTGCACGTTTTGTTATTTTGATTTGCCGTATGGTTTCTTCTTTGTTTAATTTAACTTCCTGTGTTTTTTCTTTTTTGTCCAGGTATTCCAGAAATTTTTCAAATGCTTTTATTGATTTTTCAAATTCTAAATTGACCCTGTATGCCTGACCAAGAAAAAACCACGTCAATGGGGGGGCGTTTTGTTCTCTGTGGTTATCATCTTCATACATTTCGCTGATGTATCCTGAGGCATATTCCAGTTTTTCTTCAGCTTTCTTTTGATGTACCCTGCTTTTTAAATAACATAATCCCAGTAAGTACTGAATGTTGGCGTTATCAGGTTCAATTGTATTGAGTTCATCCAATAAAGGAACAGCAGCATTGTAGTTGTCTTCATAGATGTAAGCATTTGCATCATAAAATTTGTTTACAAAACGACGGTCCGGTTGCTTTTCGCTTTGACTGAAAGTAGCAAAGCTGACAGCCAGAAATGTCATCAATAGTATCAAGCTTTGTCTCATGATGTTTTTTATCAATGATGTAAAGATATAAAATTAATATAATTAAACAATAATGGAATTGATGACATGTGAAAGATGTTTGCTATGATTGATATTGTAAGGCTGATTGTATAGTTGAAACAATGTTGTCAACATCAAAGCCACAGATTTCTTTTAATTCTTCCGGTTTCCCGTGATAAATGAGTTTATCAGGAACCCCCAGCCTTTTTACATAGCAGTTTCTATTGTTATCTGCTAGATATTCCAGAATGGCAGAACCAAATCCCCCGGCAATTGATCCGTTTTCAATGGTAATTATTTTTTTTGTTTTTGTCGTG
>JAQIDD010000009.1 GCA_027858215.1 Candidatus Delongbacteria bacterium
TCTCTATACTCATGTGATAAATTCTTAAGGGACCTTTTATTAATTCTTTTCTTTCAAGAAACAAATATAATGAATAATATGCAAGGCATAAATTTTGTGCAAATGAGGGCAGAGCCAAGCTTGCTTGAGCTATGCCGAGTGCAGCCAAAATTATTAAAATTTTTTGCATTATCCCGATAGTGCTTCAAAAATTTGCATTATCTATGAAAAACGCTGAAAATCTTGATGCGAAAGAATTATTAGAAGTCCCCTTAAAAAGTAATACAAATATTATTTTCAATTGTTCATTAAAATGCCTGATGCCTTTATTATACTTTTCACCAGCATGTCAGCTTCTTGTTTTGTGTTATACAATCCAAATGAGGCTCTTGTCGTACCATTAATTCCGTAATGATGCACAAGGGGTTCGGCACAATGGTTACCAGTTCTTACAGCTACTCCGTTTTTATCGATTAACGTACCAATATCGTACGGATGCAATCCTTCAATGTTAAAAGAGATTACCGATATACGTTCTTTTGATGTGCCATAAATTTGAATATTATCAATTGTGCTAAGCTTCTCAACAGCATAATCATACACTTGTTTCTCATACTTAACAATGTCATCAATGCCTGTTTTTTCGATGTACTTTAAGGCAGCACCCATTCCAATAGCTCCGATGTAATTTGGCGTACCGGCCTCAAATTTGAAAGGCAGTTTATTAAATGTAGTTTTTTCAATGCTTACATTTTGAATCATTTCTCCGCCATATTGATAAGGCGGAAACTTTTCCAACCATTTTTCTTTTGCATACAGCACTCCAATGCCTGTGGGACCATATAGTTTATGCCCGCTGAAAGCCATAAAATCACAATCCATATCCTTAACATCCACTTTCATATGCTGAATGCTTTGTGCTGCATCAACCAACACAGGAATTTCCTGTTGGTGAGCTATTTTTGTTACTTCTTTCACCGGATTGATTGTACCAAGCACATTTGAAACATGTGTCAGTGCTATCAGTTTTGTTTTTTCTGTAATAAGGCATTTTAGCTTTTCAATTGAAATGCTTCCATCTTCTTCAATTTCAAGCACCACAAATGTTGCGTTCTTTTTTTTACAAAGCATCTGCCATGGTACAAAATTAGAATGGTGTTCCATTTCGGTAACAATAATTTCATCACCTTTGTTGATAATAGTTTCAGCGAATCCATTGGCTACCAGGTTTATGGATTCCGTTGTTCCCCGTGTAAACACTATTTCGTTTGAAGATGCTGCATTGATATAATCCGCAATGTATTGCCTCGTATCTTCGTGTTTGGTTGTGCATAACTCGCTTAAATAATGTATCCCACGATGAATGTTTGCATTGTATTTTTTATACACCTCTTCAACCGCCTCAAATACCTGTATGGGTTTTTGGGTTGTGGCAGCATTATCCAGGTATATCAAAGGTTTATTGTACAGTGTCTGTGATAAAACCGGGAAATCTTTTCTTATTTCTGAAACATTCATCGTTTATCTCTTTTAAAATGTAAATGTACAAATTTTATTTACATCCACAACCATATAAATCTAATTTACATCCTTAACCTATTATATATCAGTATAATATAGGAATTTAAGAATAAATTTATTTTTTATCCATACGCTTTTTTATTTCATCATAGTTTTAAAATAACCGGCTTATGTTGAATCTTCTGTAATGCATTTCCAAACTTAAACCACAAATTCGAAAGTGGTTTGCGCTTATAATAAAAATTACGATTTTAATAATTCAACTTCTTTAATGTCAAACTGATGTATTTTTCCTTTTTCCGATTGAATGATGGCTTTTCCGTCTTCGCAAATATCAATGATTTTGCCTTTAAAAATGTTTCTGTTTGACTTGTACATTTTCCATGTTTGATATCCGGTAAGCCTGTCAAGGTAAGTTTTTTTTATGATTTCAAATTCATCATTTTGTAATTTTTGATACCAAATATCCATTGTGGCAATTATTTTTTTTAGCACCGTTTCTGGTGACGTATTTATATCCAGCATTTTCAATGAAACCGCATTTACTGTTTCATCTGGAAAATTATCCTGATTTACATTTAATCCCACCCCAATAACAATAGTATTTAGTTTTTCATTTTGAATTTCGGATTCAATCAAAACACCTGCTATTTTTTTATTTTCTACCAAAATATCATTTGGCCACTTCACAGCAGATTTTAAGTGGTAATTTTTTAATATGTCATCGATAGCAATGGAAATGATCATCGAAAAATAAAATTGCCTGTATGCATTTAAAAAGGCCGGAAAATAAACCAAACTGCACGTCAGATTTTTTCCCGGTTCGGCATACCAAACATTCTTTCCATTGCCTCTTCCCTTAGTTTGTGCTTCACAAAACATAGCAAATGCTTCTTGTTTTTCGAGCAGTTTAGTTTGCCTGAAAACCTCTTTGTTTGCTGAATCGCACGTTTTTTTAACAATAATATTCATTGATTATGAAGGTTCTGTTTTTTATTGAATCACTGGATAAAGTTTAAAGCAAAATAAGGATTTAGATTTTAGCTTAGATGATGATAAATTTTAAACCTAAGCCCTTATTTTGAACTTTCTCACCGTGCTCGATGGCAAAGATAGTTGTTTTTTCAAATCAATTTATATCTGGAAACAGAGCGTTTACAATTTAACCTGCACAGCACATTCTACAAAATCTGCCTGCGCAAAATTCGATTTTATAAACAGTCCAAGATTTATATTCCAATTGTGTTTTTGATTTATTTCCTTAAGGTAATATCTCAATCCCAGTCGATTGCTGTTTATTTGTTTTATAAACCCGGTTATTCCCTTTTGTTGATCAAAAATATCTCCGTATTGGCGTAAAAAAGGTTTTGCAATATCCACAGCACATTCACCATAAACGGCAAATTTTCCCAACATCATTTCCTGACCAAAATACACACTTGCATAGGTTGATTTAAAAAATGCCTCGTTTTCTTCAAGTAACATTTCTGACAACAAAAAATTATTAAAACTCCTGTAATAACCAACTGTTGCACCAAAAGACACAGCATAAACAGCAGACAAGTTTTTCCCGCTTCCAACTGAAAGTGAATATACCGGATATACAGGCCCGTTAAATGGTTTCATGGTTGATCCGTATGCATGAAATCCGGTACCATACCGTATATGCAAAGACCATGTAGAATCAATGCTTGGATAAATCTTATTTTCAATCATATCGTTTTGATTCTGTAACCAGGTTACACCTATTTTTACTTCCGGTACATTGGCACCAATGTTAGGTAACTTTACATGAGCGTTTGAAAAATGAAATGCCCCTACACTGCCAAACATCCTCCATTGTTCACCAATCACATAGCCAATTTCAAATTCACCTTTTGTGTAATTGTTCAAACCACACCCGATCAGTCCGTTTTCCGGATTGTCAAAAAAATGATACGGATTATCAAAATAAGCAAACCCCATTCCTGCAGTTATAGAAACACGCCATTTTTTTTTATTTTTCATCACTGGTATTCTGATGAAAGGTTGCATTGCAAACATATTGCCTAAAAAATCATTGTTCAAATCACCATACACCACTTCCAAACCATATTCCGGATATCCCAGCATTTTCTGCCATTCATGTTTGCCATTCCCTTTTTTTCCATATTCAAAACTGGTGAACCATGAAATATTTGTTTCAGGCATACCGCTAAATGCTTTCAATACTTTCCCTGGACCTGTTTTTATGCTGTAGATTTGTGAGCTGTCATTATATTGTGCATGGCTAATTCCATGAAAAGCCATCATTAAAATCAGAAAAAAAGAAAATGCCTTGTTTTGCATTGGAAACAATAGTATCACAAACCCAGTTTTTCAGAAATTTCCAACATTCTGCGTATCGGTTTTTCAGCTTTTACCCTTAGTGCTTCATCCAGCATAATTTCAGGCATTTCGTATTTCAGGCAATTGTACAATTTTTCTAACGTATTAAGCTTCATATAGCTACATTCGCTGCAGCCGCAGGTTGAATCTTTAGGAGGTGCTGGTATGAATTTTTTTTGCGGGCTGTCTTTTTTCATTTGATGAATTATTCCCCATTCTGTTGCAACAATATAAGTGTTGGCATCATCATTTTTTGAAAATTTTATTATTGAAGATGTTGAACCAACATGATCGGCAACAATAAGTACCGGTTTTTCACATTCGGGATGTGCAAGTATTTTAGCCTCAGGATGTTCTTTTTTCAAACGAACAATTTTTTCCAGAGAAAATTCTTCATGCACATGACACGCACCATCCCAAATCACCATGTTTCTTCCGGTTATTGAATTAATATAATTCCCCAAATTTTTATCCGGGCCAAAAATTATTTTTTGATCCCTTGGTAAACTTTCCACAATTGCTTTTGCATTTGTACTTGTAACCACAATATCAGAAAGGGCTTTAATTTCTGCCGTTGTATTTACATAATTTATGACAATGTGATTGGGGAAATTTTCGATGAATTCAGCAAATTTATCTGCCGGTGCCGATTCTGCAAGCGAACATCCGGCATTCAAATCCGGGAGTAACACTTTTTTATCCGGCGAAAGCGTTTTAGCGTTTTCAGCCATAAAATGCACACCTACAAACACAATTATATCAGCTTTTGTGCGCGCAGCTTCCTGTGATAATTTTAAACTGTCTCCCACAAAATCAGCAATGTCCTGTAAATCTGACGTTGTATAAAAATGTGCAAGGATAACGGCGTTCTTTTCATTTTGTAATTTTAAAATCTCCTTTTTGATATTAATATTTTTATCAATAGG
>JAQIDD010000120.1 GCA_027858215.1 Candidatus Delongbacteria bacterium
TATCATCTATATCACCGGATTTATCACCCATGAAAAGAAACAAATATTCATAAGCTGTTAATGTCTTATCCTCTTTAAAATACACCTGGTTCATGTACACAAACGACGCTGATTCATCTGTTCTCATGTCTTTAAATTCTGTAGAACTAATGACCTCGGCATCTGTTGCATGCCAGTGCTTTTGGACTGCATCTTCCAGGGCAAGATTATAATCGGAAATCAGTTTGTCTTCCTTCACAATATAGGTTTTGCTGTTTTCAAAATCCCGGATTTCTTGTTGTGAGGGCACCGGAAATCTTATTTGTGCATTGGATGTTTCAGCAAATAACATAACGCCTGCAATCAGACTAAGACTAATCAGCAGGAAAATGAATCGGTTGTTTTTCATTGTATTGGCGTATATAATAAAACATTAACTTTCGGTGTTTTCTTTTTGAGAGATCTAAATATGCTTTGTATAAGTCAGGATTATCCTTAATTAAATGACGGACATGTTCCGGCTCAAAATTGTACATCTTTCCTGTTTCTGTATCCAGCAACATTTGCACGGTTTGATTTGTAACGTAACTCGAAGGCCCCGTATAAACATAATAGGGATCATAAAAGGGATCAGTTCTGTTATCATATCGGACCTGAACTTTTGCAACAAAATGACTTATGTTTCCAATATAGGGGATTAGATGAAAATTTCCTGCCCAATAAATATATATCTTATTGTTATAAGCATACCCCCAAATGCTGTCAATGGGTACGAATTGTTTTATGCCATAACCATCAAAAAAACTAAGTTTTCTTGCTGATAATAAAGCATCCCCGGGAGATTTGCTTGCCGGATCAGGAAGGTCTGTGCTTGAAAAAGAAACAGGCGCATTCATTCGGAATTGTTGAAAATTCAAATAAACCCCATCCTGAAAATTATATGATAAATCGTATTCAACCATCTTAATGCTGTCACGCTGCGCCAAAACGAAGGAACAGGAAAGTACATGCGCTGATAAAATGGCCAATATGATCACTGTTTTTCTCATTCAATGCGAAATTAACAATTCTACATGTTCTTTACAATTAAACGCCTATTCCTTTAACGAATCAGGCATATATATCTTTTCCCGCCATGCCGTTAAAAGTATAAAAATGTAAAAGGATGTATTGGCCACATAAACAGTTAATAACGGTTGCAATACATCGTAATTTTTAATGTTTTCTAAAACACCAACTTCTCATAAGTAACCGATTTTAACCTGTGTTAACATTTATTAACCGTTATTAACTGATCCGGGACTAATAAACAAAAACAAAGCGCTTTTTCCCTGAACAAAATAATGCAAAACAATTCCATTAAAAGCTTTGGATTAGAGCCTTAATTTCATAAATTTGCAGCTTAAATTTTAACTCAAAAAAGCGATAGAACAAAAAACAGATGAAAAAGATACAATCTGCACTGATTTCGGTATATCACAAAGAAGGTTTGGATTCAATAATTCTAAAACTTCAGGAATTGGGAGTTAACATTTATTCCACCGATGGTACAGAAAAATACATAAAACAATGTGGTGCTGAGGTTACTCCGGTTGAAGAAATAACATCTTATCCATCCATATTGGGGGGGCGTGTGAAAACCTTGCATCCAAAACTGTTTGGGGGCATTCTAAAGCGAAGAGACTCAGAACAAGATAACCAAGACGCATCTGCCCATAACATACCGGATATTGACCTAGTTGTTGTTGACCTTTATCCTTTTGAAGAAACTGTATCTTCAGAGGCTTCCCATCAGGATATCATCGAAAAAATTGACATTGGCGGCATTTCGCTGATCAGAGCTGCAGCCAAAAATTACAAAGATGTATTGATTGTATCACATCAAACACAATATGAAAAACTGCTCAATTTGCTTGAAGACAAACAAGGCGAAAGCAGCCAAGAAGAAAGAAAGGCTTTTGCCATGGAAGCATTTGCTATCTCATCCCATTACGATACCACTATATATCATTATTTTGATCAGGATGGAAAAGCAGCTTTCCGACAAAGTTATAATCATCCAAGGCCTTTGAGATATGGAGAAAACCCACATCAGGCAGCCAGTTTCTTTGGTGATTTTGACACTCTGTTTGATAAACTTCACGGAAAAGAAATATCATATAACAATTTACTGGACATTGATGCAGCAGTATCGCTTATGCATGATTTTCAGGATACCACGGTAGCAATTCTAAAACACAACAATGCTTGCGGCCTGGCCACACTTAAAAATCTAACACAGGCATGGAAAGATGCACTTGCCGGGGATCCGGTTTCTGCTTTTGGCGGCATCATTATTACCAACACCATCCTGGATGCCGAAACAGCCAAAGAAATGCATAAAATTTTCTTTGAGGTCATCATTGCCCCTGGTTTTACGGATGAGGCGCTTGCTACGTTGAAACAGAAAAAAAACCGCATTATCCTTGTGCATAAAGCAAAATCACCAGTACCTCATCAGTTCCGAAACATATTAAACGGCGTTTTATTTCAGGATCGCGATCTCAAAACAGAAACCGATGCCGATTTAAAAACAGCTACCAATAAAAAGCCTGATAACCTGGAAATTAGTGATTTGATCTTTGCAAATAAGATTGTTAAACATTCCAAATCCAATGCCATCGTACTGGCAAAAAATCAGCAACTCATTGCCAGTGGTGTAGGACAAACCTCAAGAGTAGATGCCCTGAAACAGGCCATTGATAAAGCAACGCATTTCGATTTTGATCTCAACGGTGCTGTAATGGCATCAGATGCATTTTTCCCTTTTAAGGACTCTGTAGAAATTGCCTGCAAAGCCGGCATTACTAGCGTTATTCAACCTGGCGGATCAATCAGGGACCAGGAAAGCATTGATTATTGCAATGAAAATAACATTTCAATGATATTTACAGGCATCAGACATTTTAAACATTAAAAAATTATTATTATTTTTAGCAAGTAAATAAAAAAACAATGGGCTTATTTTCCTTTTTAACTCAAGAACTTGCCATTGACCTTGGCACAGCGAACACAATCATAATCTACAACGATAAAATTCTTGTGGATGAACCATCCATTGTAGCACTGGATGAAAAAACCGGCAAACTGGTTGCTATCGGTCACAAAGCCAGGCAAATGCATGGAAAAACACACAAAAACATCCGGACCATACGTCCGTTAAGAGATGGTGTGATTGCAGATTTTCATGCTGCCGAAATGATGATCAGGGGCATGATCAAAATGATTAACAAAAAGAAACGCCTGATCACACCATCACTAAAAATGGTGGTTTGCATCCCTTCGGGCAGTACCGAAGTAGAGATCAGGGCAGTACGAGACTCCTCAGAACACGCCGGAGCCCGTGAGGTATATCTCATTTACGAACCCATGGCTGCAGCTGTTGGTATAGGTGTTGATGTGGAAGCCCCTGATGGATCCATGGTTATTGATATCGGTGGAGGAACAACAGAAATAGCTGTTATCTCACTGGGCGGAATAGTCTGTAATAAATCCATTCGTGTTGCAGGCGATGAACTTACCGATGATATCATGGAGTACATGCGTCACCAGCACAACATTAAAATCGGTGACCGTACCGCTGAACAAATTAAGATAAAAGTTGGAGCTGCCATGACAGAAATAGAAAATCCCCCGGAAGAATATCTCATCAGAGGGCCACATCAAATGACTGCACTGCCTGTAGAAATTCCCGTTTCTTATCAGGAAATTGCTCACTGTCTGGACAAATCCATCTTAAAAATTGAAACAGCAATTATGGGCGTATTGGAAGAAATTCCTCCCGAATTATATTCAGACATATACAATCGTGGCGTATATCTTACCGGCGGCGGAGCATTGCTAAGAGGGCTGGACAAAAGACTGTCACAAAAAATCAACATTCCGGTAAATGTTTCTGAAGATCCTTTGCATGCAGTAGCAAGAGGAACAGCTATTGCACTTAAAAATGTGGATAAATTCCAGTTCTTGCTGAGATAATTCTTATTTATGAGAAAACTACTCAGGTTGCTGTTGAAATATTACGCTGTTTTTCTTTTCCTGATCCTTGAAGGAACAGCAATTGCCCTTATTGTTTCTCAAAACCATTATCACAACGCTGTTTTTATTAATGCATCTACCGGAATTTTAGGATACACATCTGAAAAATGGTCTAACCTTACACATTACTTTTCATTAAAAAAAGAAAATGAAAAACTGATAAAAGAGAATCTTAAATTACATCGCAAGCTGGAAGAAATCAATTACAAGGATAATGAATATGTTCCGGAATACATAACCGCCAAGGTTGTAAATGCATCCGTATTTAAACAAAAAAATTACATCACCATCAATATAGGTGAAAAACACGGTGTGAAAAAACAGATGGCGGTTATGGGGCATACGGGCGTAATAGGACTGGTTGAAAACACATCACCGCATTATGCCACTGTCATACCCATCATCAACACACGTTTTCATTTGAGCGTAAAAATCAAAAGAAACGGCTATTTCGGTTCATTAAGCTGGGATGGTCAATCTTACCAATACGCCCAACTTAATGATATACCTGCCTACGTTGATGTGAACACCGGGGATACCATTTTGACAAGTGGATTAAGCACTTCCTTTCCTGACAACAAGCTTGTGGGAACGGTATCAAAAGCAAAAAAGACTAAAAACACTGCTTTTTGGGACATTCAAATACAACTTGGCACTGATTTTAAACAATTAACTTCAGTGTATATCATAAAATTACCTTTATCAGAAGAACAAAAAAAGCTGGAAAACTCAAATGATTAAATGGATACCAAAATATAGCCTGTTGTTTATTGTTTGCATTCTTTTGCAGGTATTCATTTTTAATGAAATGCAGATCAGCCGGTATTTTAATCCCTCTTTTTATCTCCTTTTCCTACTGCTTTTGCCTTTTGAATCTCCAAGATGGCTTCTGTTGATCACCAGTTTTGTTTTGGGACTTATAATTGATGCATATGCCAACACGCCGGGCATCAATGCTGCAGCAACCGTTTTTGTGGCTTTTATCAGGCCAGAAATCCTAAACCTGTTTAGCCCGAGAGATGGTTTCGAACCGGGAACTTCCCCACGAATAAGCTACTATGGGGTTACCTGGTTTTTTAAATACACGCTGGTTATTGTAGTTATTCACCAGTTGTTACTGTTTTTTCTTGAAGCCTTTACATTTAGATTTGCATTGACAACAATCAGCGTTGCTCTGGTAAATTCATTATTGACCTGTTTTTTTATTATTCTGAGTCAGTATATCATGTTCCGTAAATAATGAACAAGCATTTTGAACAACGAAAATATTTGATCCTGGGTATTATTATTATTACCGGCCTTATAATACTCATCAAATTGTTCTATTTACAGATCATCAATGAAGAATATAAGGTTTCCGCCCTTAACAACTCCCAACGGCACATAATACAATACCCTCCCCGGGGAATAATTTACGACAGAGACAGTAATATTTTAGCAAGCAATACCGTAGCATACGATATTATGGTCATCCCCGGCCAGGTAAAACCTTTTGATACGGTTCAGTTTGCCTCACAACTCAACATTTCTGTCAAGAAGTTTAAACAACGACTGCTCAAAGCAAGACATTATTCCTATTTTAAAGCTTCTGTGTTTTTTAAACTTTTATCCGCAAAAGAATATGCCAGTTTCCAGGAATACATACATCATTACCGTGGTTTTTATGTACAACCACGCCTTGTCCGTGATTACCCCCAAAAATTAGCGCCCCACGTGTTGGGAGATGTTGGAGAAGTGGGTAAAAAGATGGTTGAATCGGATGATTATTACCAGGCAGGTGACTATATCGGTCTCAACGGGCTGGAAAAATACTATGAAAAAGAATTGCGCGGAGAAAAAGGACTAAAAATATACCTGGTAGATGCTCACAACCGCATCAAAGAAAGTTTTCACGATGGCATGTATGACAAAAAACCGGTAGCAGGAAAAAACCTTATTTGCACCATTGATTCACGTCTTCAGGCTTACGGCAAAAAACTCATGCGCAACAAACTTGGTGGATTAGTGGCCATTGAACCAAAAACCGGTGAAATACTAGCCATGGTATCCAATCCAAACTACAACCCAAACATTTTGATAGGTCGGAAACGTGGATATTATTATGACAGCCTTCTTATGACTGACCATAAACCACTATTCAACAGGGCTGTAAATGCGGCATATCCTCCCGGAAGCACATTTAAAGTTGCACAAGCCATCGTGGCATTGGATGAAGGGGTTATTGATGTTAATACCGCATTTTCATGCAATAAAGCACTGATAGGCTGTCATAATCATCCCAATGCATCTTCAATAACAGAAGCCATTCAGTATTCCTGCAACCCCTATTTTCACCAGGTTTTTAAAAGACTAATCCAAAGGGGATACGAAGAATCTGTTTTTAGAGATTCCCCCCTGGGGCTCGACTTGTGGAAGCAAAAAATTTCAAACTTTGGTTTTGGAAGTCGCCTGGACATTGGGTTACCTTCTGTCAATCCCGGCTTTATTCCCGGTTCCGATTATTACAATCGCTTATATGGAGAATATCGATGGGCTTTCAGTACCATCTATTCGTTAAGCATTGGACAAGGTGAAATCGGTGTCACACCAGTACAACTTGCCAATTTTGCATCCATCATAGCAAACAGGGGCTGGTATTATACGCCACATCTGATAAAACGCATCGAAGAGCGTGGTTTGGAAACCAAATACAAGCAAAAACACGTCCTTCCTTTTGACACATCCATATACGCCCCTGTTGTTGATGGGATGGAGGGAACAGTTAATGGTGACATCGGCACAGCCAGGCTGGCAAGAATTGAGGGAATTATCTTATGCGGAAAAACAGGAACTGCAGAAAATCCCCACGGTGAAGATCATAGTATTTTTATGGCTTTTGCTCCCAAAGAAAATCCTCAAATTGCCATTGCCGTGTATGTTGAGAATTCCGGTTATGGTGGAACATGGGCCGGCCCCATTGCTTCACTTATGGCAGAAAAATACCTGCTTGACACTATACAGGTTAAGTGGAAAGAAGACAGGATTCTTGATGCAGAGCTAATTCCCAAAGAAGAAAAAGAGGAAACAACCAGCAGCAATGATTAAAAGGAGATACAACATATTAAAACACATCGACTGGATTAGCGTCCTGATATATTTGCTTTTTATGATATTTGGCTGGATTTCTATTTTATCATCATCATGGAATGGCGAAAAAAGCACATTGTTTGATTTTGAAAGCAGACAAATGAAACAACTGATCTGGATCGCTGTTTCCCTGGTGTTTATTTTTATTATCTTTTTAATAGACAGTAAGTTTTTTTCAGTTTTCGCTTACCTTTTATATGGGTTGTCTATTCTCAGTTTAATTGCTGCTTTATTTATTGGAAAAGAAGTAAGTGGCACAAAAGCCTGGATTGATTTCGGCTTTTTTAGATTTCAACCTTCTGAATTGGCAAAAATATTTACAGGCCTGGCTTTAGCGCAATTAATCAGTAAATATAATTTCGATCTTCAAAAGTTAAAACATCTGGTCATTGCGTTTTTATTTATCCTGGTACCAATGGGAATTATTTTATTGCAAAACGATACCGGCTCTGCCCTGGTTTTTCTGGCTTTCATCCTGGTTTTTTACCGTGAAGGGATGAACCAAACATTTTTATTTATTGTTTTTCTGGCTATCGGGCTATTTGTGCTGTCACTCCTTATTCATTTATACTGGATAATAGGAGGCCTTGCACTCATTGCCATTATATTTTTCTGGTTGAATGAAAAATCCAACAAACAGACAATCATAGCTATACTTATTCCTGCCACATTTGTAACAGGATTGTTTTTCTTCAATGCACTTGTGCTGCACAAATTAAATTTGAACACAATGTTAAGCATTGGTATCATAGCAGCGATCATTGTTTTGTTACCAAACATAATCCGATTCAAAAGAAGCAATATCATTGTTTTGTCTATCATTGTGGCATCCTCTGTATTGTATCTGAATACAATCAATTTCTTTTACGAAGAAGTGTTACGTCAGCATCAACGAGACAGGATTGAACATTTGCTTGGCATGAAAGAAGATCCACTTGGAATAGGTTATAATGTCAATCAAAGCAAAATAGCCATCGGATCCGGCGGATTTAGCGGGAAAGGGTTTCTCAACGGCACACAAACCAAATTTGATTTTGTTCCGGAGCAAAGCACAGATTTTATTTTCTGTACCGTAGGCGAAGAATTCGGCTTTTTAGGCAGCGCTTTTGTTGTCATTTTATTTGTCGTGTTAATTACCAGGATTATCATCATGGCCGAACGCCAAAGGTCTAAGTTTTCGAGGGTATATGGGTATGCTGTTGCCAGTATTTTCTTTGCCCATTTTTTAATCAATCTCGGAATGACTATCGGATTGATGCCTGTCATCGGCATTCCGTTGCCTTTCTTTTCATACGGCGGTTCATCGTTTATGGGATTTACAATCCTCCTCTTTATTTTTCTGAGGCTGGATGCCAACAGGCTTGAAGTATTCAGGTGATGATCTCAAGCTATCCTGTTCACGCTGCGGGTCATGTTTGTACTGATAAAACATCCTATCCCCTATTTTTAAGGAAAAACACCTTTAGTTTAAACAAAACATTACAAAAATTGTTTTTGAAGTACAATCAACAAATCCATAGCTTATGACTGATATAGATATTGCTTCGAAGGCTAAAATCAAACCCATACAAAACATCATCAAACAATTGGGGATAGAGGAAAAAAACATTGAGCCCTTTGGCCATTATAAAGCCAAACTACCACTATCACTGATCGATGAAAATAAAGTACATAACAACAAACTCATCCTGGTTACAGCAATAACCCCTACCCCGGCAGGAGAAGGTAAAACTACCACCTCCATAGGGCTAACACAAGCCATGAATAAACGTGGTCATCAAACTACTGTGGTCTTACGCGAACCTTCTTTAGGGCCGGTTTTTGGCATAAAAGGTGGTGCCGCAGGCGGTGGTTATTCACAAGTCATACCGATGGAAGATATAAACCTGCATTTTACCGGAGATCTGGCAGCCATTGAAAAAGCCAACAATTTGCTGTCAGCAATGATTGACAATGAAATACATTTCAGAGAACATAATCTGAATATTGATCCCCGCACAATAACCTGGAAACGAGTTATGGACATGAATGAAAGGGCATTGCGAAATATTGTTACCGGCCTTGGAGGAAAAACACAAGGCATACCACGGGAAACCGGTTTTGATATTACAGCAGCCTCCGAAGTAATGGCTATTTTATGCCTTGCCAATGACCTGGAGGACCTCAAAAATCGCCTTGGTAATATTTTTATTTGATTCACCTTTGATAAGAAACCTGTTTATGCAAAAGACCTTAAAGCCCAGGGCGCTATGGCAACTTTGCTTAAAGATGCCATTAAACCAAACCTTGTTCAAACCCTGGAAGGTAACCCCGCCATAATTCATGGAGGGCCTTTTGCCAATATTGCGCAGGGAACTAATTCTATTCTTGCTACAAAAATGGGCATGAGCCTGTCAGACTTTGTGGTTACAGAAGCTGGTTTTGCCTCTGAGCTTGGTGCCGAAAAGTTTTTCGATATCAAATCCCAGTATGGAAATCTCAATCCAAATGCTGCTGTTTTGGTAGCAACCATTAGGGCATTGAAATACCACGGTGGCGTTGAACTGAAAAACCTGAAAGAACCCAACCCGGAGGCAGTACGGAACGGCCTTGATAATTTGGATAAACACATAGAAAATCTGCAACTTTTCAATCTGAACCCAATTGTAGCCATCAATAAATTTTCCAGTGACATTGATGAAGAAATTAAAATCGTACAGGATCATTGTAACAAAATGGATATAAAATCCGCTGTCAACGATTCATGGGCTAAAGGCGGAGACGGAGCAACTGAACTGGCTGAAATTGTAGTAAAAGAAGCCAACCAGTGTTCCATTTGCTTTGAACCCTTGTATAAATTTGAGTGGGATGTTGAAAAGAAAATTGAGACCATTGCCACAAAAGTATATGGTGCAAAAGGGGTTGAATATTCCCGCAAAGCCCGGAAAGATCTTGCTACCATAC
>JAQIDD010000132.1 GCA_027858215.1 Candidatus Delongbacteria bacterium
ATATTATAATGAAACAAATTACTTATGTTTTAATCATTGCCTTTTTATCAACGTCTTTTACAGTTAGTAATAATGACGGTAAAGAAAAAAAGGATGACAAGAAAGTAAATACAGAGATGGAAAAGCGGTTGCAGAATTATGCAAAAGTTGAATTAACCGCTAATTTAGACGATTTTACATACGAGCAAAAGAAGATGCTTGGAATTTTGATTGATGTGGCAGACATCATGGATGAAATATTCTGGATTCAGTTTATTGCTCCAAAAGATGAGTTTTTATCCAAAATTGATGATGAAGCTACCAAGGCCTATGCGAAAATTAATTATGGCCCATGGGACAGGTTGAATGGAAACAAACCATTTATTGAGGGCTATGGTGAAAAACCTCCCGGAGCACAATTTTATCCCGAAGATATTACTAAAAAAGAGTTTGAAAACTGGGATAATAAAAACAAAAACTCTTGGTACACAATGGTAAGACGCGATACCGAAGGAGAATTGATGAATATCTGGTACCATGAATTTTTTGAGACAAAAGTTAAGAAGGCTGCAGATCTTTTAGAAACTGCGGCCAAATTGGCTGAAAATCCATGGTTCAAAAAATACCTGAAGTTTAGGGCCGAAGCTCTCCGAACTGATGAATATCTGAGTAGTGACCTAGCATGGTTGAATTTGAAAGACAACCAAATTGATTTTATGGTTGGCCCGATAGCGCTTTTTGAAGACAAGTTTATGGGATATCGTGCAGCCCATTCAACTCAATTGTTAATCAAAGATATTGAATGGAGTAAAAAACTTACGCATTTTGGTGAGTTAATGCCTGAATTGCAGGCCACTTTACCCGTATCAGATGAATATAAGGCGAAAAAAGTGCATACTCAAGTTTATACTGTATATAATAACATATATTCTGCTGGTAGTTGCAACGCCGGCAGCAAATACATTTCAATAAACCTCCTTCATGACCTGAGAATACAGGGGGTTGGAAGCAGCAGACAACTGCTATTGAAAAATATTATAGAAGCTAAATTTTCTGAAATTATGGTGCCAATGAGTGAGATACTCATTGTTGAAGAGCAGCAAGATAACATTACTTTTGATGCGTTTTTTGAAAACCTGACTTTCTATGAAATGGCTTGGGATTTGGGGATAACACAAACAGTTACTGGTGAAGGCAGCGTCAGAGATGTGTTGAAGGAAACATTTGGCGCTATTGAAGGTGCCAAAACGGATATTACTAGTTTATACCTAATAACTAAACTTCACGAAATGGGTGAGTTCCCTGAATCTGATTTAAAAGACAATTATGTGACTTTCCTTGCTAATATTTTGCGTTCTATTAGATATGGGTATGGTATCCCGATCCCCCAGGGAAAATCCAGTATGCTCGAATTTAATCACCTCAAAGAAAACGGTGCAATTGAACGCACAACGAACGGAAAGTATAAGATCAATTTTGAAAAAATGAAGGAAGTGGTTTCTGATTTTTGTGGGTTTCTTATTAAAACTGAAGGCCATGGGAATTATGAATATGCCAAACTTATGGTTCAACAAAAAGCTAAGGTTGATGAAACATTAGGATCTGACATTGAGCGGGTAAATCAGGCAAATGTCCCAAAAGATGTCATTTTCGAACAGGGTAAAGAAATACTTGGACTTTAATTGGTTTATGGTTTTTACACGGAGAAAGTCATTTTCCATTCAGGGAAATGGCTTATTATCTTTAAAAAGGTATTCTTCGAAGTTTCGCAGAACCAAAATCGACGAAGAAAATATTCACGTGCAACATTTTAATGATAGTTGCTTTGTGTCCTTTGTGAAATCCTGTGTGCCCATTGTGGTTACAAAGATGAGATTGGACTCTTCTTGTTCTATGTTTACACACTGGTACATGGTAACAAATTTAGAAATACAGATATTGAAATGTATTTTTTATAGATTCTGTCGAAGCGACCCAAAGGATAGTACCGGCTGGGTACAGAAAATATATCATAACTTCCAACAGTATAAATGCTAACATACATTGGTTGAAAAAATGCATCATATTTGGTTTGACAGATGCCAGCAATTTATATTTTTGTTTGAATAAGTATTTATGAAAAAAAGTATGTTGCATTTAGGATTAATTTTATCGTTATTACTTACCTTCACCGGGGGAATTGAGCCTGGCGAAAGTAAACGTGAAGATGTGTTTGAAGCTCATTCGCCTCCGTTTTTATTGACCGATACCGTTTTTATTGATTCCATTATCAACAATATGACTGTGGAGGAAAAAATCGGGCAATTGTTGATGGTGGCAGCGTATTCAAATAAAGACAAAAAGCATGAAGATTATATTGAATATCTTGTCAAAGAGAAAAACATCGGTGGATTGATTTTTATGCAGGGTGGTCCGCAAAGGCAGGCCAAACTGATAAAGCGTTATCAACAAGCTGCCAATGTTCCTTTAATGCTGGCTATGGATGCTGAATGGGGCCCATCCATGCGACTGGATTCAACCATCTTATATCCCAGGCAAATGATGCTTGGTGCTGTTCAGGATGATGATCTGATTTATCAGACAGGAGCAGAATATGCCCGGCAATTAAAAAACCTGGGTATTCATATCAATTTTGCGCCGGTAGTGGATGTCAATGTCAATCCTGAAAATCCGGTTATCAATAGTCGTTCGTTTGGTGAAAATCCTGAAGATGTGGCACGCAAAGGGTATTATTTATCCAAAGGCATGCAGGACAATAAAGTGCTGGCAGTTGCCAAACATTTTCCCGGCCATGGTGATACAGACAAAGATTCACATAAAACGTTGCCTACGGTGCCACATGATTTGTCTCGCCTGGATTCTGTAGAGTTGTATCCATTCAGAAAATTGATAAATTCAGGAATCGGAGGCGTGATGGTGGCGCATTTGTATGTCCCGGAGCTGGATTCAGAGCCTGGCAGAGCATCTACACTGTCTCCCCGCATTGTTACCGGATTGTTGAAACATGACCTCGGATTTGAAGGCCTTGTTTTTACTGATGCTCTTAATATGAAAGCTGTTGCCGATTATTATGAACCGGGAGAAGTGGTTGTGGAAGCTTTTATGGCGGGGAATGATGTTTTGCTTTTTCCGTCGGATGTGCCCGGCGCTATCGAAAAAATGAAGTCGGCCGTAGATGAGGGGCGCATTGATATCAATGACCTCAATAGCAGGGTATCAAAAATTCTGGCTGCAAAGCAATGGATGGGTATTTTACAGGACAGCCTCGCTTTTTCCTCATTGGATGTACATAATACTTTGGTAACTCCCCGGGCTAAACTTGTACATCGTCGTATAGTGGAAAATGCGGTAACCCTGGTAGATATGAAAGATAGCCTTTTGCCGGTAAAACACATTGAAGATGTACAAATGGCGTCCCTTGATCTCGGTTCATATCAAGCTGGAACATTTCAGAAACGCTTAAAATCTTATGCCAATGTGCCGGCTTATGTGTTTCGAAAAGATGCAGTGAATTTTGGAAAAACCGGCTTGATAGATAAGCTTGCAAATAATGACCTTGTTTTTGTGGCTGTAACAGAAACCAACAGGATACCCTCCCGTAATTTTGGTTTTAGCAACGAGGAAATGGATGTTATACGACGCCTGAGCAAAAAAACAAAAGTGGTGTTGTGTTTTTTTGGTAATCCCTATGCGCTAAACGGTTTTAATGGCTTATCAGACATTGATGCAGTGGTTGTTGCATACAACGACAGGGAGATAACGCAGGATGTAACTGCTCAAATGGTATGTGGAGGCTTGCCTTTCAAGGGCCGTTTGCCGGTATCTATTGATGAGATTTTCAAAGCCGGAACAGGGATTACTACAAAAGCTGTAAGGTTGGCTTATACAGATATCCCCGAGCAGGTAGGGATAAATTCTGCAATGTTAGGCAATGTAGATTCGTTGGTGCAGGAGGCCATTCATGAAAAAGCCACACCAGGGGCACAAGTGTTGGTTGCGCGTCACGGTACGGTTTTTTTCAATAAAGCTTATGGTTATCATACCTACCAAAAACAACATCCCGTCAGGTTAACTGATATTTATGATTTGGCCTCGGTAACCAAAATCGTGGCAACCACTGCATCTTTAATGTATTTGTATGACAGGGATGAATTCAGGCTTAATGACAGCCTGGTTAAACATCTTCCATGGCTTGCCGGGACAAATAAAGCACAATTGGTAATTAAGGATATCCTTACCCATCAGGCAAGATTGCGGCCATGGATCCCTTTTTACCTGCATACCATAAAACCAAAAGTAATTGCTGATTATTATTCCCCAAAAATGACAAAACATTTTGATGTTCAGGTGGCTGAAAATTTATTTGCCCTGCATGGCATCAGAGATAGTATCATTCAACAAATAGTGGAATCGGATCTTAGGTACCGGAAAGCCTATAAATACTCAGACCTTGGTTTTTATCTGATGCGTGAATTTATTGAAGACAAAACAGGATATGCGTTAAACCGTTTTGTAGATAGAGATATTTACAAGCCATTGGGTGCTGTTACCGTGGGGTATCATCCGTTGGAAAGATTTCCGGCCAGCAACATTGTGCCCACGGAAAATGACAAAACATTCAGAAAACAATTGTTGCATGGGTATGTCCACGACCAGGGAGCTGCGATGCTCGGAGGGGTATCAGGGCATGCCGGGGTGTTTTCAAATGCCAATGATCTGGCAAAAATCATGCAGATGTTTTTGAATGAAGGGGCATATGGGGGAAAACAGTATTTTCATCCTGAAACATTACAAATGTTCAGCAGCCCTTTACGCAATCCATCTCAAAACCGCAGAGGACTGGGGTTTGATAAACCGGTGATTGATGAAGATGATACCGGTCCGGTTTGTAATTCAGCATCTCCCGAAAGTTTTGGCCATTCCGGATTCACTGGTATTCTGGCTTGGGTTGACCCTGAATCAGATTTATTGTATGTGTTTTTATCAAACCGTGTGTGTCCTGATATGGATAATAAAAAATTGCTGGATATGGATACCAGAACCAATGTTCAGGAAGTTTTTTATAAAGCGATCATGGATAAAACCCAATGCCAATGAAAAAGTGGATAGCAGGCATATTGTTTGTTGTGGCTGTAGC
>JAQIDD010000142.1 GCA_027858215.1 Candidatus Delongbacteria bacterium
CAACACTAAATTCAAAGACGGGGATGTTGACAGTGAAGAACATTAAACACATACCGATTTTGATATTGTTGTTTATGTCAATCCATGCTCATGGCTGGATCAGGCGCTCCGACAGCACACTTTACATCAGTCTGCACGGGGATATTTTATACACCCATCTGAGAAATCATATTTACGGGACGGATCTTTCACCGGGATACAGCATGGGATTTGGAACCAATGTGTATTTTACACGATGGCAGGAATTTGGATTTACCGCAGGCCTGGGTTACAATAACCGGGAATTCAATCTTGACAATTCCATCGCTGTTTTCAATAACATCAACGAACAAATTGATCAAGTCAGGGCATATTTTAATCTCAAATACCTGACGGTGCCGTTAACCGCAAGGTATAATCTGGGCAAACGTTTTAATGTGTATTTGGATGCCGGCATAAGGTTGAATGTTTTGTTGTCAGCAAAAAAGTACGCTATGGAGGACAGCTTGCCACCGGAAACAAACGACCCCCAATCGTACCGGTTTGATGTCACTGAAGATCACCCTTCCGTATGTTTTTCGCTGCAGGGAGGCGTTGGCATGGAATATTTCATCACATCGCGTTTTGCGGTGTACATGGATTACAAATACATGCGCGATCTGTCGCCCTTGTTTGTGTATAAAAATCTGCCACAGGGGGCCATCCCCAAAATGTATTCACATAAACTTGAGCTTGGCATACGCTGGGGTATTCCCATCAAATATTCAGTTGACAGACGGTTTCAGTAAATGTTTGTGAACCCATTCCGGAATACAGGCAATTATGCTTCGCACCTATGGCTTGTGCTTTGGAAAACTACATATCAAACATCATTGAATATGGGCGCCTGACACGTTGTTCAAGTTCAGCAATGCTCAGGTTCCTGCTAAACCTGAAACTTTCCTGTCCGGCAAAGAAAACAAGCAGACTGGGAACAGCAAAAACCCGGTATTGACCTGCAATGTCAGGATGCTTCTCCACATCGGCATATAACATTTTCATTGCAGGAAATTTGCTTGTTAGCAACTCATGCACTTTGGGCTTCAATACCTTGCAAACGTTACAAGCCTCATGAGAAAAATACACCAAAACAGCATCACTTTTTCTTAGCTCATATTGCAGAGATTCAATGGTTTCAAGGCTTTTTATCATGGATAATCAACTTATTACGCAGCATAAACCATTCAAAACTTCAATTGTTCATTACATACCCATCCCACTACTTGGAGTCGGAGGATGAGTGAGCCTGTTATAAGCGAGGTCATTTATTCAATGCCTTCGAAATGAAACCGAAATCACCGGACACGATTGTGGCATGTAGCGCAGCGGAACCCGTGGGTTACAGGATCAAAAACAAAACCCTTTTGGCGGGATTTTTGCTTTTTGCAAAATTCGTGACAAAAGCCCCATCTTCATACCTAATTTTTCTATTTTTGCCACCTGATGCACCACTATGAATAAAAAGCTAAAATACTGGTTTGAATATATTTTCTTCAGAATATTTGTTGGCATTCAGGCCATCACGCCTTTTTGGCTGATGTACATCAAATCTGATGTGGTGGCATTTTTGTTGTTCAATGTCATTGGTTACAGACGCAAAATCAGCTACACAAACCTGAAAAACAGTTTTCCTGACAAATCAGCACAGGAAATAAAGCAAATACAAAAACGCTTCTATCATCACCTGGCTGATGTTTTCTTTGAAACGGCCAAAGGCATGACCTGCAATGCGGATAAATTATGCCGCAGATACCAAATCCTGAACCCTGAAATAGCGGACAAATACGCAGAAAAAGGCATTCATGTCATTTTTCTTGCCACCCATTACGGCAATTGGGAATGGGGCATGCAATGTTTTAACCAACACTTAAAACATCAATGCATATCATTATACCTGCCATTGAACAACAAATGGAGTGAAAAATATGGTTACAAAAAACGCACTCGCACAGGGATGAAGCTCATTCCCGTTCAAAAAACAAAAGAAGCTTTTGCCGGGAGCGGCGATAAAGCGCTGGGATTTATTATGGCAGCAGACCAAACCCCCAGTAACATGAACAAATGCCACTGGATAGATTTTTTGAACCAACCGACCCCCTGCATTCACGGACCGGAAGCATACGGACGCAAACTGAACATACCACAACTATTTGTGGATGTCAAAAAAGAAAAACGGGGACATTACCATATTACCCTCAAAGAAATACCGTTCGATCCACAAAACGAACCACCAGGCACATTAACCTGCAAGTATATGAGAGCCCTGGAAGCTGTTCTTGAAAAAGAACCCGCTTACTGGCTATGGAGCCACAGGCGCTGGAAAAGAAAAGTACCTGCCGATATTGATAAAATCAAAATACAATGCACATAAAAACATTTGTTTTCAACCCGTTTCAGGTCAATACTTACCTGCTGTATGATGACAACAAAGCAGGCATAGTCATTGACCCTGCCATGATGTCCCCTGAAGAACGCCATGAATTTAAGACTTACCTTGAAACCCATGGCATCAAACTGAAAAAGGCATTGCTTACCCATGGTCACATTGACCACATTGCAGGTGCAGCATGGATAAAAAAAGAATTCGGCCTCTCTCCCACTGCCCATGCTGCTGATAATTCTCTTATCAACGCTGCAGAAATGCATGCTGAGGCTTTCGGCATTAAAATTGACCCTCCTGCTGAAGTCAATTACAAGCTTGAACATGGTGATACCATTCAATCCGGGGATATCACACTGCATTGCAGGCTGGTGCCAGGACATTCCACGGGAAGCATTGCATTCATTGAAAAAGAAACAAAATCAATCTTCACCGGTGATGCTTTATTTGCCGGGTCTATTGGCCGTACAGATTTACCTGGCGGTGATTATGACACACTCATACATGCCATTCAGGAACAATTGATGAGTTTACCTCCTGATTATACCATTTATCCGGGACACGGCCCCAAAAGCACCATTCAAAACGAAAAGACAGGAAATCCGTATTTTTCTTAGGCATTAATGAGCCTCGTCTTAAAAGTTAAAATAACAAAATTTCCCAGGAAGCCACAAAGACACCAAGTTTCACAAAGCACAGATATTTAATTATTTATGTTTTGTGATTTTCCTGTCTGCCGACAGGCAGGTTTGTGCCTTTGAAGTTTTGTGGGATAAAATGACTTTTGAGACTGACCTCATTAATTCCTATTCAAAACACCATAGGCTTCATACACATCCAAAGACTTCTGTGCAATGGCTTCCCAGCTAAAATGTTTCAGAATGTGGACAAATGATTTCATGCCAATTTTTGAAACCATTTCCGGATTGCGCAACATAAGTCGCATGGCATTGGCAAACTCCTCCTTATCTCCGGGATCCATCAGGATTCCATTGTAACCATTGTTGATGACGTTACGGATACCACCAAAACGCGAGGCCAGCACACATTTTCCACATGCCATGGCTTCCTGGCTGGTCATTCCGAAAGGTTCAAATTTGGAAGGCAGCACAAAAAACAGGGCGTTCTGATAATACGGGACAACCATATCATCCGCGATATAACCTGTCATGGTAACTTTATCATCCAGTTTTTCCTCTTTGATGATTTGGCTCATTTGAGCTCTCACTTCCTTTTCCACCGGCCCGGGATTAGGTGAACCACCGCCAATGACAAGATGCACCTCGGGAAAATCACATGTAATCTCAGCAAAAGCCCGTAACAATTCAGCATGGCCTTTGTTACTGTCAATGCGGCTGAGACAGAAAATGTAATTGTCCGGGATATCTTTTGGCTTTTCTTCACCCTCCTCATCTGAAGGCAGGTAGCGATGAATGTTAACCCCCGGTGGTATTACGCTGACATTGTCACCTGTAAAATCATACAGTTCTTTCAATTTTTCATGTTGCAAATCGCTTGTGACTGTTTGGGCTTCAACCGCTTCGAAAATACGTTTTTCCTCGCTGATGCGATGGTCAAAACGGTATTTCTTCTCCATTTCCTCAGGATTTCCGCCCATCCTTTCTTGTTTCCATGCACCAAGCGAATGCGCTGTAAAAAATACAGGTTTGCCAAATGCATTGGCTACTTCCAGTGTAACAATGCCTGCATCCACATAATGGCCATGGAACAATTCATAATCCAGGCCTTCCTTTTTAATGAAATCAATCATGTTTTTGCTCAGTTCCGGCAAGTACTCATAAATATCTTCCTTTCTTACAAACTCCCAGGGACCACATGGAATGCGGATTACCCTGACATTGGAGTTTTCGGGTACCGGATCTATTTGTTGTCGGTTTTTATCAAACCAACGGGTATAGATATCTACTTTATAGCCCATGGTGGCTATGGCTTTTGCCAATTCAAGCACATACACTACCTGGCCACCGGTATCGGTTTGGCCCAATTTGGGCACAGGATCAAAATACCCGTGGGTACTTAACATTGCTATTCGTCTTACTTTCATTGTTTTACATTTTTATGCACATGATAATCTTTATCTACAATTAAATCTGCTTTTGCTTTATGTTTGGAAATGATGGCATGTTCAATAGTCAGCACCTGCTCCAGGAATGCATCCTGTTTTTCCCGGTTTCTCTTTTTTCGCGATTCAATGGTATCGTTCAGGTTACGGTCAATAAACACATGCACATCGGCAGCATCAAGCAAGGTGGTAAATGTGCCTTCAGCAATCAAGACATCCACATCTGAAAAGTTAGTGTTCTCCGTTGTAATCCGGTCATCTGCAAAGATAACCAGCGGCTTTGATATCAGTTTTTCACCTTTTTTAAACGTGCTAATGTGCTCGTTCATCAATGCCAGGTTTACTTCCCGGGGACCTACCGCTTCAATGTTTTTGCGGCGATGGTTTTCATTTGTTTTTGGCGGCAGAAAAAAGTAATCATCCTGTTGCAAAATGTATGTTTTAATGTTCTTTTCTTTCAATGCATCTGCCAATGCTGTAGC
>JAQIDD010000143.1 GCA_027858215.1 Candidatus Delongbacteria bacterium
ATACCAGACCAGGCTCTGCAGGAAATTTCAGTTGCAAAATTTTTGCTACTGAAATAAGCATTCTGGGAAGTAACATTACGGCCAACGGGAACATAACAACTGGCCAAATCAGGATTGGCAGCACCACCCCCACGAATCCGGAAAATTACAACATCACCCGCACTTCGGATCAAAATTTCCGGCAGGCGCTCAATACCAATCCGGATTCCATCGTGTTCTGGGCTAAGTTTGTGTGTCCGTCATCTTCACAGCAAGCCCGTGTGAATACGGTTATACACGACAATTTCAGTTACAGGGACCCAAGCGGTTCAGACCCGTCAGCACCGAATCACAGGGTGGCGGTTGCCGAGAAAAATTTTACCCGGGACAATCAGGACTGGCACCGGTATTCTGTGCCTTTTGATTATGATTATCCTGCAAATACCCCGGCTTACATTCTTATTTCATGTACAACCAATAAAAATGCAGGTGAAGGCTCAGAAAATGACTATCTATACCTGGATGATATGAAATTGATTTACAACACAAACCTGAACAGCCTTTTCGTGGATGGTAATCCTGTCCAGGATTTTTCGCCGGATATCAATGATTACACAATTGAGCTTGTCTGCGGGGGCAACCCTGTGGTTTCGGCAACGGCACAAAGTCCCCATGCTGATATTGATATTGACCAGGCCGGAGGGACAAACACGGCTACGGTTATTGTGGCCAACGGCGATCAACAAAACACTTATACCATGCATTTTGATTATGTGCATCATACCTTCATTGAAGATGAAATATGCCAGGGTGAATATTATAATTCCCATGGTTTTGAGCTGGGGACACAACATGTTGCCGGTACTTTCATGCACCAGAACACAACGTATCAGTCAGAAACATGTGACAGTGTCCTGAATCTGACACTGACGGTTCACCCGGTGTATGTTGCCGATACCAATTACCTAATGATATGTGAAGGGGCCACATACAATTTTTATGGCAACGAAATTGCATCCCCCGGAATGTACGATACCACACTGACAACAGTTCATGGTTGCGACAGCACTATCATCCTTGACCTTAGCGTCGGCGATTTTTACAGGGTGTATGTTAATGCTGCCATCTGTGAAGGGGAAACGTATCAGGAACATGGGTTTGAGATGGATTATGAAGGCGTTGACACATTGTCGTATGTTGCATCCAATGGGTGTGACAGCCTTGTGATTTTAAACCTTACGGTCAATCCGGTACACCTGACAGAACTTTATGATACCATCCCTGAAGATGAACCGTACCTGGATAACGGATTTGATATTGATGTCATCAACGACCCGGGTGATTATACCTATTCTGATGAGCTGGTTAACGTGTTTGGTTGCGACAGCACGGTTTATTTGTATCTAAAAGTACAACATGTACGTGAAGATACCGTACAGCCCGATAATTCAAACGCTGAATTTGTTATTTATCCCAATCCGGCATCCGAAAAAATCATCATAAGGTCTGAAAACCAGGTAGTGTATGTTGTGGATTATGTGATTTACAATGTGCTGGGAAGGGTAGTTTACTATGGGATATTGAAGGAACATACCTTCCATCTTGATATCAAAGATTTTGCACCAGGCATTTATATTTTACGCTTCATGTCAGAAAATGTCAAACCCAATGTGATGGAATTTGTGAAGCTTTGATATTGCTGTGTGTAATATTGCTGAACAAAGCAAAAAAAGCCGACTCGCTAAAGTCGGCTTTTCTGATATAGTGTCGTGTTCCGGCTTATTTTTGCTCGGCCAGTCTTTTATAATAGTTGTACCGCCATTTGGCATCCTCTTCTGTGATTTTAAAGAGCCTCTTGGCCTCTTCCGGGAAGGTTCTTGTAAGCGAAAGGAATCGTGTTTCTCCCATAAGAAAGTCCTGGAAGGTATCCCAATCCGGTTCTTTGCTGTCAAGTTGAAACGGATTTTTGCCTTCTTTTTCCAGCAGTGGATTGTAGCGGTAATTTTGCCAGAACCCTGATTTTACTGCATCAGCTTCTTCCTCTTGTGTTTTTCCCATGCCTTTGCGCAATCCGTGATTGATACAAGGGGCATAAGCAATAATGAGAGAAGGCCCCGGATATGCCTCAGCTTCTTTCATGGCTTTAAAGAACTGATTTTGGCTGGCCCCCATAGCTACCTGTGCAACGTAAACAGAACCATAGACCATAGCCATAGCGCCAAGGTCTTTTTTACGGTTTTTCATGCCGCTGGCAGCAAATTTTGCTACAGCACCAACAGGTGTTGCTTTGGATGCCTGACCACCGGTATTGGAGTACACTTCAGTATCAAGCACAAGCAGGTTGACATCTTTGCCGGAAGCAATCACATGATCCAGTCCGCCGTAGCCGATGTCATAAGCCCAGCCATCGCCACCAACTATCCAAACAGATTTCTTGACAAGATAATCTTTTAGCTCTTTGATGTTTTTGGCAGCATCATCGTTTAATTTTTCCAATTTGGCAAGCAATTTTTTACTGGCCTCTTCCGAACCATTGGCATCGTTCATATTATCAATCCAGTTTTGGCCCAATTCTTTTGTTTCCGCATCCCAGTCTGCGTTTTCAATCCATAATTTGGTTTTTTCACGCACTTTATCAATTCCGGTAGCGATACCGAATCCATATTCAGCATTGTCTTCAAACAATGAATTTGCCCATGCCACACCTTTTCCTGATTTGTAATTGAATGTATAGGGAGTACTTGGTGCAGAACCACCCCAGATGGATGAACAACCTGTAGCGTTGGCAATAATCATACGTTCACCAAACAATTGTGTGATGGCTTTTACATATGGTGTTTCACCACATCCTGCGCAGGCACCAGAGAACTCAAGCAATGGTTGAGCGAATTGTGAGTTTTTGACAGTTTTATCTTTTGGCAGAACGGTATCTTTGTATCCGACTGTCTCATCCATGTATTTAAATCGCTCAGCTTCATGCCTTTGTGAATCCAATGTTTTCATCACAAGGGCTTTCTTTTTTGCAGGACAAACATCGGCACAATTGCCACATCCTACACAATCAAGCGGACTTACCTGCATAACAAATTTATATTCTTTGGTTTTGCCTATGCCCTGTATGGCACGTGTGCCTTCAGGTGCATTGGCCAACTCTTCTTCAGTAAGCAGGAATGGTCTGATTGCAGCGTGAGGACATACATATGCACATTGATTACACTGAATGCAATTATCTTCAATCCATTCTGGGACATTGACGGCTGTACCCCGTTTTTCATATTTTGTAGTACCTGAGGGAAATGATCCGTCTTCTCTATCTTTAAAAACAGAAATTGGAAGATCATCGCCTGCCTGAGCATTCATCACTTCGGCAACGGTTTTTACAAAATCTGTTGCATCGGGATGATGCGGAATTTCAAAGTTTTTGGATGTGATGTTCTTCCATTCAGCAGGTATATCTACTTTTGTTACATCAGCACCACGATCCACAGCTTTATAGTTCATGTTGACAATGTCTTCACCTTTTTTGCCGAATGTCTTTTTAATCATTTTTTTCATTTCTTCCACGGCAAGGTCATAAGGGATAACTTCTGAAATCTTGAAGAATGCTGACTGCAGGATTGTATTTGTTCTGCCTCCCAGTCCAATTTCTTCGGCGATTTTAGTGGCATTAATGATATAAAAATCCAGGTTTTTGTCAACCAACGTTTTTTTCATGTGATCGGGCAGGCGTTTTTTTGTTTCTTCAACATCCCAAATGGAATTTAACAGGAAGATCCCGCCTTTTTTAATGCCTCTCAACATATCATATTGTTGCAGGTATGCCGGCACATGACATGCTACAAAATCAGGTGTTGTTACCAGGTATGGAGCGCGAATGGGATGATCTCCGAAACGCAGGTGAGAACCCGTAAATCCACCGGATTTTTTGGAATCATAAGCAAAGTATGCCTGGCAGAATTTGTCGGTTGACTCCCCAATGATTTTAATGCTGTTTTTATTGGCGCCGACTGTTCCATCACCACCCAGTCCAAAGAATTTAGCTTCGTATGTACCTTTAGGAACAACAGAAATTTCATCTTTTTTAGGCAAAGAGAGGAAGGTAACATCATCCTCAATACCAACGGTAAATCCGTTTTTCGGCTCTGACATTTTTAAGTTATCATATACAGCAACCATCATTGCGGGGGTGGTATCTTTAGATGATAGTCCATATCTTCCACCAACAATGACTGGTGCATTTTCCTTACCGTAATACAGGTCTCTTACATCAAGGTATAAAGGTTCTCCATTAGCGCCCGGTTCTTTTGTCCTGTCAAGAACAGCAATGCGTTTGACAGTTTTAGGCATGGCTTTCATGAAATATTTGGCAGAAAATGGACGGTAAAGATGAACAGCCATCATACCCACTTTTTCTCCATTAGCGACTAGACTGTCAACCACTTCCCTGAGGGTGTCAGTAATTGTTCCCATGGCAATTACCACATGCTCGGCATCCGGGGCCCCGTAATAATTAAAAGGGTGATATTCACGTCCTGTCATTTTCGTGACTTCCTGCATATATTCTTCAACAATATCAGCAACCGGCTCGTAAAATTTATTTGCTGATTCCTTTGCCTGGAAATAGATGTCAGGATTCTGTGCTGTACCACGGGTTACAGGATGCTCCGGGCTCAAAGAATTGTTCCTGAATTTTTTCAATGATTTATAATCCACAAGTGGTGCCATATCTTTGTTATCGAAATACTCAACTTTTTGTATTTCGTGTGAAGTCCGGAAACCATCAAAGAAATGAACAAACGGCAATCGTGCCCTGATAGCTGTCAGGTGAGCAACAGGTGCCAAATCCATGATTTCCTGTACCCCACCGGTAGCAAGCATGTTGAATCCCGTTGTACGGCAATTCATTACATCGCTGTGATCTCCGAAAATAGACAATGCATGTCCGGCTACACTACGTGCAGAAACATGAAAGACACCGGGAAGCAATTCTCCGCTAATTTTATGCATATTCGGAATCATCAGCAACAAGCCCTGTGATGCTGTGAAGGTGGAGGTAAGTGAGCCGCCCTGGAGCGAACCATGAACAGCGCCGGATGCGCCTCCTTCTGATTGCATTTCTTCAACCTGAACGGTTTGTCCGAAAATGTTTTCCCGCTTATTAGCAGCCCATTCATCAATGTATTCGGCCATTGTGGATGATGGTGTAATTGGATAAATACATGCTACCTCACTAAACATATAGGCCACGTGTGAAGCAGCCAGATTTCCGTCGCAGGTCATGAATTTCTTGTTTTTACTCATGTCTTAATATCTTTGGTTGTACAATAAATTAATTATACCTTCTCATTTTTATTTCTAAAGTTGCTAAGGTAAAATTATTTTGAGATAATCCAGAAACATTTTTTATGTTATTAATGATAATCTTGTTTTTTTCGGTTCTTGCATTAAAAAATACTATGAAATAGCATGAAAAGACAACAATAAATAAAATGGATTTCCAAGAAAACAATTGCATTAAACAGGTTGTTATTATGGCGTATAAATTTTTAAAGACAAAGATATGAAGAAAAATCAACTAAGTGAGAACACTGCGAAAAAAATTGATCTCTGGTTGCATTCAGATATTGATGCAGAAAGCAAATTCCTTATTAAAGACATGATTGCTAATGATCCTGAAGGGGCAGAAGAGGCTTTCTATAAAGATTTAAAATTTGGAACAGGAGGAATGCGGGGAATCATGGGAGTTGGCTCCAACAGGATGAACATTTATACCGTTGGGATGGCAACTCAGGGGTTGTCTGATTATGTGAAATCACAAATAAAGGTAAAACAACCTAAAGCTGTAATTGCTTACGATTGCCGTAACAATTCCAAGTTGTTTGCCGAAACTACGGCAAAAATACTGAGTGCCAATGGGCTTAAGGTTTATTTGTTTGATAAACTCAGACCAACGCCGGAATTGTCCTTTGCTATCAGGCATCTTGGTTGTCATTGCGGGGTAATGATAACAGCTTCTCACAACCCAAAAGAATATAACGGATATAAAGTGTACTGGGAAGATGGTGGACAGATAATTTCGCCTCATGACGAGGGGATTATTGAAAAGGTCAAAGCCATTCGCACTCCTGATAAAATTAATTTTGATACACATAGCAAGCTTATACACAGTGTGGGAGAAGAAGTTGATAAAGCTTATATGAAAAAATTATCGGAATTGAGTTTGTCCCCGGATGCCATTAAAGCACATCATAATATGCCAATTGTATATACCCCATTGCATGGCACAGGCGTGCATTTGGTCCCGGAATATTTAAAAACTCTGGGCTTCACAAACATCATTCATGTGCCGGAACAGGATGTAAGCGATGGAAATTTTCCAACAGTTGAATCGCCCAATCCTGAAGAGTCAGCAGCTTTTGATATGGCCATGGAGAAAGCCAAAAATACCAATGCTGAACTTGTTATGGGAACTGATCCTGATGGTGACAGGGTAGGGGTGATTGTCAGAAAAAATGATGGTGCTTACCACTTTCTCAATGGGAACCAGACCGCTTCAATATTATATTATTATGTGTTATGCAATCTAAAACAAAATGGTAATAGCCCGAAAAATGGATTTACCGTAAAAACCATTGTCACAAGCGAATTGTTGGCTGAAATTTCAGAAAGTTTTGATGTTAAAAGTTACGATACACTGACCGGTTTTAAATACATTGCAGCCAAGATACGGGAATGTGAAGGTGAAGAAAAGTTTATCATAGGCGGAGAGGAATCATATGGGTACCTGGCTGCTGATTTTGTCCGTGATAAAGATGCTGTGATGTCCTGCGGATTAATAGCAGAAGCTGCAGCCTGGGCAAGGTCTAAAAACAAAACCCTGTATGACATCCTGGTTGAAATATATCTGAAATATGGATTTTATAAAGAGGAATTAGTCTCAATTAAAAAAGAAGGCAAATCAGGAGAAGAGGCCATAAAACGTATGATGGGAAACCTCAGGGATAAGAGTCCAGAAAGCATTGATGGGGTACAAGTAACAATGGTGAATGATTTTTTAAAACAGCAGGCTGTTGATAAAATCAGCGATTTACGGTACGATATTACACTTCCCAAATCAAATGTGTTACAATTTTTGATGTCAGATGGCACCAAAATTAGTATCCGTCCCAGTGGAACAGAGCCCAAAATTAAATTTTATGTTTCTGTTCGTACCACCCTGGATAATATCAACGAAATTGAATTGAAGGATAAAGAACTGGATGAGAGGATTGATGTAATTTTAAAATCACTTATAAAATCATAAAAGCTAAGCTTATGAAATCACATCGTAAAGAAGTTTGGTTTGATGTCCCGAACCGAAGGGAACTGATCAACATTACCCCAGTAGTGGAAGAAGAACTTGAAAAATCAGGCATCAAAGAAGGGTTGTGCCTGGTAAATTCCATGCACATCACATCAAGTGTGTTTATCAATGATGATGAGCCCGGGTTACATAAGGATTTTGAGGAATGGCTCGAAAAACTTGCCCCGGAAAAACCATATTCCCGTTACCGGCATAATACTGCTGAAGACAATGGTGATGCACATCTGAAACGCACTGTGATGGGCCGTGAGGTGGTGGTAGCTGTTACCGGCGGAAAACTGGACTTTGGCCCCTGGGAACAAATTTTTTATGGTGAATTTGATGGCAAACGCAGAAAACGGGTGTTGATTAAGATAATCGGGGAATGATATTTGTGTGTATGTGCATATATACAACTATTTTCATGTTATGAAAAAACTATGGTTTCCCATCCCGCTTGTGTTTTTGATGTTGACACCCCTTTTTCTGCAGGCACAATCCCCATATTTAAAAGACATTTCTGCTTTTGACAATAACTACGACAACAGCAGTGGTATCATTGCCATATCGGATACAGCCGTATTTGAATATAGCTGGTATTATGACCGGTGGTTGCCATTCCCGGATTCGGGCCTGGTGAAATACGATGGTATTCCCGTTGTTACTGATCTGGCTTCATTTGATAATGACTCCCACAATCCAAGTGGTATATATATCATTTCAGATACGGTGGTTTGTGTTTATAACTATTATTCGGGAAAATGGCACAGTTTAAGCAATGACGGACTGGCACAAATAGACGGGGTTGTGCAATTGTCATCCATCAGTGCATACAAGGAAGCAGACACTGGAGATGTAAAATTGCATGTTGTAAGCGATACATCGGTTTACCGGTATGAATGGTATTACGAGGTATGGTATCGTTTTCCCAATGATGGCCTGATATCAAAAACCACCGCCGGAAATTCAGGTAAAAATCCAAATATGGCAGTGTATCCCAATCCTTTTTCCTCACACACAAATATAAGTTATGATTTGCCGGCCCATTATAAGGGAAATATCAGCATAGCATTGTATGATAAGCAGGGTAGGCTTGTCCGTGAAGTTATAAACACACATCAAACCGGTGGATATCATCAAATTAAGCTTGATGCTTATGATTTGCCTGCGGGTATGTATTATTATGAGATATGCGGCGATGATTTTTCGCAGGCTAAAAAAGCCATTTGCATCAAGTGATTTGTTTATTGTTCTTTCTTTATACTGAAAAGCACATCTTCTTTTTTTATGTTGTCTCCTTCATTAAAATTAATGAGCTCAACAACTCCATCAACAGGGCTTTTAATGCTGTGATAACTTGCTCTGGATTCAATGTAGCATAATCGTTGTCCTTTTTCAACTTTATCACCGGCTTTAATTTTATTATCATCCAGGTCGAGGCTAAGATCCAGATACACTTTACCATAATATGGTGAAGAAATTGCTTCCACATTATTGGAGCTACTTTTGGATTTAGTTCCTGAAGCAACTTTTGTTTCCTTGCTTTTGTGTTTTAGATTTTCCAGTTCTTTTAAGAATCTTTCTTTGGCAACTCCTTTTTTATAATCGCGATATTGCCTGTCGTGCATGGCAAGTTCAAAAAGTTCCTCGTCATCTTCCCCTGTATCCCATCCGTTTTCCTCCATTTCTTTTCTGTATTTGTCGAGTTCATCGGGATAATTATCCTGGGGTACACCGGTGTAGAATTCTTTCCCTTGTTTTTTAGCTAGTTCAATTAATTCAGGAGCAAGTGGTCCGGGCAGTTTGCCTGCTTTACCAAGCAGCATATCCCATGTGTTGTTATCTATGGTTTGAAAACGTTCTTTCCCCTGGTAAAGGCTCATGATGTTTAACAAAGCCACATTTTTAACATACTGGCTGAATGGAGTTACAAGTGGGGGATATCCCATTTTTGGCCATACATAATTTACCTCATCAAACAGTTTCACAAGCAATTGATCCAGGCTAAGCGGAGATTTTCCCTGTGCTTCCAACTGTGAATTAATACCAGCATGAATATTTTCAAGATCTGCCATCATGCTGCCCATCATCCCTCCGGGTAAGCCGGGGGCAATCATTAAAGATGACATATACCGGTTTTTGGGATTTATCCAGTAACCAAGGAAATCATTAATGAATTCCTGTGATAATGCACGGGCCTCCATGTAGGCTTTCATGTTGATGTCTTTTACAAGGAATCCGGCATCTTTCAACATGTTTTGTAAAGTGATGATGTCAGGATGTACCATCCCCCATGATAATGGTTCCATAGCCGCATCCAGATAGTCAGCACCTGCCTTGGCTACTTCCAGCATCGAGGCTACAGAAAATCCGGGGCCGGAATGACCGTGATATTGTACAATAAGATCAGGATATTTATCTTTGATGGCTTTCACGAGTTTCCCCAAAAATACAGGACGTCCGATCCCTGCCATGTCTTTCAGGCATATTTCATCAGTACCGTATTCAACAGCATGGTCAACGACATTCATATAATAATCAACCGTGTGAATTTTTGAATGCGTGATGCTTAGAGTAGCCTGGGATATCATGCCTGATTCCTTGGCATATTTTATGGATAATTCCAGGTTACGATGATCATTCAATCCACAAAATGATCTGGCAATATCAACCCCTTGCGCTTTTTTTACTTTATACATTAGCCTGCGAACATCTTTTGGTACGGGATACATTCTAATTCCGTTCAATGCACGCTCAAGCATGTGCGTTTCAATACCAGCTTCATTGAATGGCTTTACCCATTCCCTGACAGCTTTGTTGGGGTTTTCTCCAAACAATAGATTAACCTGTTCAAAAGCTCCTCCGTTGGACTCAATCCTGTCAAAACAACCTATATCAATGATTGCAGGAGCAATGCGTTTTAACTGGTCAACACGGGGTACGTATTTCCCTGATGATTGCCACATATCCCTGTAAACAAGGCTGAATTTTATTTCTTTTTTCATAATGACTTTTCTTTCTCTTCACATTTATTTAAGAAATAATAAT
>JAQIDD010000155.1 GCA_027858215.1 Candidatus Delongbacteria bacterium
GGTCTATTGTTTACCAAAAAATCAAGTTCATTTGACAATATCGCTTAAAAATGCCCATTTTATACCCGGGACGTATGCCGAATTTGCCACTCCGTATCTGAGCCTTCAAAACATTGAATTCAAAGAAAAGTATTTTTACGCTATACATGACGTTGAATGCCACACAAGCGCCATAGCTGATCCTGACAGGCGATTCTATATTGTTCCGGACAAAAATCTGCCGGATCTGTCCTTCAGCCAACAGGCGGTACTTTCCGGGATCAATCTAACAGATGCAGATGAACAAGTGCCGGTTTCCGGAATTGCATTTGTGCCTGAAAAATTGGATAATCCGGCAAACCCGGATTTTACCAACATACAGATTGATAAAAGCAAATATGAAGTGATTGACACAACCTACAGAATTGTCCAGCGTGACTCTGTCGTAAAAAGAATCCCGGTATATCAAACCAAAGAGAAACAAAAAACGATTGCCCAAAAAGCCAAAGATGCGGCTGATTTTATCATCAGAATACGCAAAAACCGCTTTTCACTTGAAGCAGCCATTGAAGAGCAAAAAGTAAGCGGGGTGGATATAGCATACATGATAGAGAAACTTGAAGCGCTTGAACAATCGTATTTGGAATTGTTTACGGGGAAATTAAAAACTGAAATTGTGGAATTGCATTATACCATTACGCCGGAGAAAAATCAGGAGGTGCAACGTTTTGTGCTGGATTACCTGGATGAAAATACAGGCACACACCTAGAAAAAACAAACAACTCGGATAAACTTGAATTGCTTGTTGTTCCTTTGTCAGGAGAAAGTAGTAAAACAAAGCAAGCAAACAAGGGCGAAAGCAAAAAAGCACTGGCATTTTATCATGCCCGGCCTGTTGAGTTGGCATTGTTTTTAAACGATAAAAAAATATTTTTTCAACAGGCTGTAATTTCCCAGATGGGAAGTTTGAATTATCTGCCGGCTGACATTGTTGATGGAGATACCCAGATCAAACTTGATCCACAAACCGGTGACCTCATATTCATAAAATAAGGCTTGATTAAACGTGTTTACATTTATATTGCATTCCTGTTGTGTCCGGTAATCAACCTGACAGCACAAAATGTGCTACGTATTTATCACATGGACCCGGCAGTTGTGCTTTGTGATAGTTTCCGTGTTAGTGATAGTATTGCAGCAACAGAAAAACTCAAAGCCCTGCAACAGTCTGATTTGAATGATGGGTATTTTTTTGCCGGCTATGACAGCATTGTTTACAACAACGATGTGGTTGAAGCCTGGTACAGAAGCGGGGTTAAGTATTATTGGGACACCGTGCTGATTAAAAAAAACGACAGCTTCCCGGCTGTGGAAATAAGTTTTGAAGATTTGATGGCTTCTCCGCCATCGCCTGCCCGTGTCAGGGAATGGACAACGAACATTCAGAAAACATTATTTGACCTGGGGTTTCCTGATGCACAGGTTGAAGTGGATTCCATTGACATAAGTGATGATCGAAAAATTCAATTGCATGTTGATATTTATCAAGGGAATAAATTGTTTTTCAACGGTTTTATTTTTCCGGAATATGATGATTTTCCTGCAGCACTATTGCCGGTAAAGACAGGTTTGTCCCTGGGTGATGTTTTTCATGGTGACAAGTTAAACGTCATTAATCAGGTGTTGAATGAGCTTGAATTTGTCAAACCATTGGATAAATGGTTTATTGAAAGGTATGATAGCCTGTTTAATATTGTCGTTCCCTTGAAAAAAGAAAAAGCCAACAATTTCAATGGAATGTTGGGGATTATTCCGGGCGATGAAGTCCAGAATTTGTACCTGACCGGCCAGTTGGATTTGAATCTGCAAAATGTGTTTAAACAGGCCGAACATATTATCTTTCACTGGAAAGCACCCGACAAAGCATCTCAAAAACTAAATGTATCCCTTGACTTCCCATTGATTTACAGGCAATTTGGCGCAGAATCCGCTTTTAGCATTGAAAAAAAGGACACCAGCTTTTTGGATGTTGGTTTCATGGGACAGGTAAATTATTTGTATGGAAGCAATAAAACAGGCTTGTTTTATGAATATGAAAGCCAACAATGTATTTCCGGTGGCCGAAATGAAAACAATGGCAATATTCAGACTTTAATTGTGGGATTGGCTTATGAATATTCAAATCTTGATTATGTACAAAATCCTACCAGTGGCATGTCTTCAGATCTTAAAATAGCTGCTGGTAACAGTCATGATCTTGATAAAGATATAAACCGGTTTAAATCCAAGTGCACACTTGATTTTCAATATTATTATCCCTTAAATGATAACTGGAGCATACGTGTTTCTCATGCATCAGGCATAGTATTATCTGAGAAATTGTATGATAATGAAATCTTCAGGCTTGGTGGTCACGATTTATTCAGGGCGTACCAGGAATATGCATTTTGGACGCCATGGTATGGAAGTTTAGCCATGGAAATGTTGTTTTATCCCGATAAATATTCGTCATTGTTTTTGTTTGTTGAAGCAGGTATGCTTGATAGTAAAAGAGGCATCATCACTGATGCTTTTTGCCCTGTATCGCTGGGGAGCGGGTTAAATGTAAACACCTCCCTGGGTGTTTTAACGCTCAGCTATGCTGTTGGCCGTACAAAACAGAGTTTTATCGATTTTAGACAATCTCAGATATTCATCGGATATAAAAATAATTTTTAGTCCGGTTATTTTATGCTGTAAAGACTTTATTTTAAGGGGCCTTCTAATAATTCTTTTCTTTCAAGAAACAAATTTTGTGCAGTACTTTAATACTTAGTGTTCGTCAATAAAATCATTGTCTTGTTCATAATGTTTGAGTGACCCGTCTTTTTAAATTGAGTATTTCATCAAAGTATTACTCCTT
>JAQIDD010000180.1 GCA_027858215.1 Candidatus Delongbacteria bacterium
TTTTTATCCGGCTGAAGATTATCATAAGGATTTTTACGAAAACAACCGGACCAATGGATATTGTCGGTTTGTGATTAAGCCAAAGTTGGAAAAACTCAAAAAGCTGTTCCATGATAAAATCGGTGAGAATTGAATATTTGGATTGGCTCCGGACATTTCCCGGAATATTCAAATATACAGCGTTTCACACCTGGATAATCTAATCATGCTCAACAGCGAAAATGCGATAAACGGGAACATTAACAAAAATGATAACTTATATTATGTTAAATAGTGTTATTTAAACCACCCCATTTCTACATTTGCAGTTTGGTGTATTTACATAATTAATAAGCACAAAAAAAAGCTGCCCCACAAATCAGAGCAGCTTCTATACTATTCATTAAATAATTGTGATCTACTATTCAGTCAATTCTTTCAGTGTACTATCCACTTCTTCGTATTTTTCGTTTTCTTCCAGTTTATAATAAATGGTACGTATGGTGCGCAACACATTTATATCGTCATTTTTGATGGCCCTAGCCTGTTCAAGGTATGGTTTGGCTTTTTTGAAATATTCTTTGGCTTTTTCCTGTACCTTTTGATATTTCTGCACTTCGGTTGGCGGGATGTTCTCATTAGCCCACGCCAGCGTGTCAGCGGCATAATTGTAATAATATGCACCCAGGCTGTAATTGGCATCAAAATTATCAGGATTCAACACTATGGCTTGTTTATAATCACTGATGGCTCCCTCAATATTGTCCATTTCCTCATTTAAGGTACCTCTAACCACATAAAAACTGGCTTCTTCGGGATTTGCTTCAATGGCAAGGGATATGTATTTATGGGCTTTCTCATAATCTTCTTTATCAATGTAGTGGTTAAACAATTCAATGACAATATCATAGGAACTTTCAGGGTATTCTTCCCTTCCGGCTTCCAGTGTTGAGATATACTTGGCCGTATCACCTGTATGTTTATAGGCTTTAGCAAGGTTCAGTGCAATCAATACTTTTTCTGCAGGTTTATTACCGTAATCGAGTTGTTTAAGGGTTTTACAGTAATCTTTTGTTTTCTCCCAGTCTTCAGCATTGATAGCTGCCAGGGAAGCATAATAAATAACTGCTGTATCTGCTTTCAGGGCCAGCGATGATATGGTCAGTGATTTTTCAAATTGTTCCAATGCCTGAGCGTATTCTTTTTGCTGGAACAATTTGATACCATTGTTCACAAAACCATTGGCCAAAGCAGGAAATCGAACTTGAATGATATCAATGATGGCCCGTTGGTCTTCCACTTTCGGCTCATTGTTCCTAACGTTACCAATAACGGCTTTGATGAATTTGATTGCCCCTACTTCAGATTCAAGATCAAGTTCTTTAATTTCAGGATCTTCAAAATTGAGCTTAATGGATTTGATGTAAGCTTCAAACGCTTTATTGGCACAACTGTCACACAGCTTTTGATATTTTTCTTTATCGGTTGTTGCCAGTGCCTGGTAAGTTTGCCCGTAATACCACCAGGTTTTGTACCAATCAGCAGTTTTTGGATGTTCACTGGCTTGTTCAATGCTTTCTAGTGCATCTCCCAAAAAACCATCATCAAGGTAACTCCAGCATGAAGTTACACTACGTTTTTGACCAAACGCAAAACTTACACTCAAAATTAAAAGTGATATACTTACAATTCTTTTCATCATAATTACAAGTTTAGTTTCTTCAAAAATCAATATTATTTATTACAAATCAAAATTCTTGCCAAAATTTCTATGACTCATTGTTTTGGTCATCTTCTTCGCCCTCATCACTGGTCTGGCTTTTGTCTTTTGCGGGATCGGCAGGTTCGACGTCCACCACATCGGGATTGTCTGCTTCATTGTCTTCATTGTCTTCATTGCCATTTTCAACATTGGTCACAGCAGCAATTTCATCGTTATCTCTCAGGTTGATTAGCCTCACTCCTTGTGTAGCACGGCCCATTACTCTGAGTTCTTCAATTGCCATACGTATCATGATACCGTGATGAGTAATAATCATCAGGTGGTCGTTATCTGTCACAGCGTTCAGGGCAATCAAAGAGCCTGTTTTTTTAGTAATATTGAGGGTTTTTACGCCTTTTCCGC
>JAQIDD010000216.1 GCA_027858215.1 Candidatus Delongbacteria bacterium
TTTTGCCCCCTTGGCAACCTCAATTATAAGCTCCGGCCTGTCAATCATGTCATTGATGAACTAAAAATGTTAAAGAAACTTAGCGTAAAAGAATTATACATCAGGGACCAAAGCTTTGGTATCAATAAATCACGCACCATGGAATTGCTTGAAAAAATGCTATCAAATGACTTAACATTTTCATGGACATGCCTTTTACGAACCGATGTTTTGGATCAGGAACTACTAACATTGATGAAAACTACCGGATGCCACACCGTAATGGCCGGCATTGAATCAGCCAATGAATCGTTGATGACAAAACACAAAAAAAACATCAGCCTGAAACAAACCAAAGAAAACATCATCAAGATAAAAAAGGCAGGCATTAAAGTTAGCGGGTTTTTTATGATTGGATTTCCGGGAGAAAGCAAGGAATCCATTCAGGCTACAGTCAAACTTGCCAGAACACTACCCCTTGATTTTGCTTCATTCAACATTGTCGCTCCACGATTTGGCACTGATTTCAGACAGGAAGCCATAAACCTGGGCATCATAGACCCCAACAACCTGAACACTGAATCATCAGAAACATTACCCATCTGGAAAAATCAAAAAATCAGTAACAACGAACTGTTAAAACTGCAAAAAAAAGCCATTCGGAAATTTTATTTCAGGCCATCTTTTATTCTGAAAAGTATATTAAACATAACATCATGTACCGAAATGGCTAATTTAATGCGTGAAGGCCTAACTATGATGGTAAAAAATATCAATATCCGTAAACCACAGTAGCCGATCGCATTTATTTTGTTATTTTTGTGTATATTATAAAAGCTCAATACATTCATATTATTTGTTTTATATACCGTGAATAAAATACGCCCCCATATCATAAAAGCCTATAACAACTTCCGGCAGGTTAAAAAGAAAAAACCCATCTGTCGTGCACCATTTTCAAATCTGTATTTTAGCCGGACCGGTCATGTGCTTTCATGCTGTTTCAACAGGGATTTTCCCATCGGTAAATACCCCGACCAAAAACCTCTTGACATTTGGAAAGGCAAACAAATCAATACATTAAGGCGTGCCATCAAAAACAATAATCTCGATTATGGCTGCTCAGTATGTAAAAACGAATTGATTTACAAAAATTTCAAGGGTATCATGGCTAAACATTTTGATTTCTTAGAACCTAAATCAAAATATCCGGTTATGATGGAATTTGAGCTTGATAATACATGCAATCTCGAATGCATCATGTGTGATGGTTCATTATCCAGCTCAGTACGAACAAACAGGGATAACAAACCAAAAATAAATACCCCCTACGATGACCATTTTTTAGAATACATTAAACCACTGCTGAAAAAAACACAATTGCTCAGGTTTTCCGGGGGTGAACCTTTTCTCATTCCAATGTATTATGATATTTGGGACACCACAATAAAAAACAACCCCAACGCACACTTTTTTGTGCAAACCAATGGAACCATTATAAACGATAAAATCCGGAATTACATCGCATCAGGCAAATTTGACATTGGGGTATCTGTAGATTCGTTGAATAAAGAAAAGTTTGCATACATCAGAAAAAATGCCAAGCTGGACACCATATTAAAAAACATTGATGAATTCATCTATCTTTTGCGGAAGCAAGAAAATGACAGGTCTGTAATTATATCCTGTACCCTAACCAGGGAGAACTGGCAGGATATTCCTGACGTGCTCGAATATGCCAATAGCATTCATTCTCAAATTGTTTTCAATACCGTCTGGGACCCTTACGAACATGCTGTACATAATCTACAATCCAGGCAACTGCATAAAATCCATCAATTTTTATCAGGTTATGATGTCCCCGCAACCACTCCCAATGAAAAGCACAATAAAACTATGTTCGAATCCCAAATCAATCAAATACATAACTGGTATCTGAAAAATAAAGATTACGAAAACCGGATAAAACCATTGGATAATCTATCCACATCACAAATAAAAACATGTCTTTTAAAACGCATAAAAATAGAACAACAACCAAAACACATTGTTGAAAAAATTCACCACTTGTTCGATGTCATTAACAACGAACCATTCGAAAGAAAAAAGCTTGAAATCATATACAAATATCCGGATCCACAAATCATTTCAGTTATACAAAACTGGAGTTTTGATGACATTTTGCATGAATTAAATGAACAAGTTAAGAGTTCATAAATTATATATATATATTAGATACCGTAAGATCTTATGGAAGAAAATCCCCACATACAAAAAAAGCGCTTTCGCCTTTCCGTGTTTGTCAGTCTGATGCTGGTGGTATTGATGTGGGCTGTGCATTTGCTTAACATTAGTATGGATATGGATTTGAACCGTTTTGGTGTACATCCACGTGAAGTGTCGGGATTATGGGGTATTTTATTTTCCCCCCTGCTCCACGGCGACTGGCAGCACCTGGTTGCCAACAGCATGAGTTTTGTTGTACTGGCCACAGGTTTGTTTTATTTTTACCCAAAAATCGGATACCGGATATTTACCATTTCATGGATTACCGTTGGGATTGTGGTATGGATAATGGCACGACAATCTTACCATATTGGTGCCAGTGGTGTTATTTATGCCATGGCCGGATTTTTATTCCTTTCCGGGATTATTCGTAAAGATTTCAGGCTAATGGCTGTCTCCCTCATCATCGTGTTTATGTATGGTTCCATGATATGGGGCATTTTCCCGGGCAAACCCGGCATCAGCTGGGAAGCACACTTTGCGGGCTTGTTCATGGGATTTATCCTGGCGTGGATATACCGGAAACAAGGCCCCAAAAAGCCTGTTTATTCATGGGAAACTGAAGAAGATACCGGGGAAGAAGAACCTCCCGACAGAGAACTGCCAAACGGATATCACGCAAACCAGACCTATTGGTTTGAAGACGTTGAGATACATTATCCCGATGATGATGATGATAGTGATGAAAACAAAAAACAGTAAACCAGTACTCGCTCCTGGAAAAATAGGGGAACTTCC
>JAQIDD010000258.1 GCA_027858215.1 Candidatus Delongbacteria bacterium
GACAGAACAACATCATTATTATGGAATACAATTTCACAAATATTGAAAAAAAATGGCAAAAAATCTGGAAGGCAAATCAGGTTTATAAAGTAACAGAAGACAATAGCAAGCCAAAATATTACGTGCTTGATATGTTTCCTTCTCCATCGGTGGCAGGTTTGCATGTCGGCCATCCCCTGGGTTATATTGCATCCGATATTTATGCCCGCTACAAGCGGTTAAGAGGATTCAACGTGTTGCACCCGATGGGGTTCGATGCGTATGGATTGCCTGCTGAACAATACGCGATACAAACCGGTACGCATCCGGCCACCACAACGGAAAAAAACATCAAACGGTATCGCAGCCAGCTTGACCAACTTGGTTTTAGTTTTGACTGGTCCCGTGAGGTCCGTACCTGTGACTCTCAGTACTACAAATGGACACAATGGACATTCATCCAGTTGTTTCATCACTGGTACGACCAATCGCAGCAAAAAGCACGCCCCATCAAAGCACTTGTTGACAGCTTTGAAAAACAAGGCAGTGATGCTGTTGATGCTGCCCGTGATGAACACGAACCGTTTAGCGCCGAAGCCTGGAAACAGATGTCAGAAAAACAGCAATCAGACATACTCATGCATTACCGCCTGGCTTACCTTTCCGAAACCATGGTCAACTGGTGTCCGGCACTGGGTACCGTGCTGGCCAATGATGAGGTAAAAGACGGGTATTCGGAGCGTGGCGGTCATCCCGTAGAAAGAAAACGCATGCAACAATGGTCATTGCGCATCACAGCCTATGCCGAGCGCTTGCTGAAAGGGCTTGAAAAAATTGACTGGAGTGACTCGCTGAAAGAAATGCAAAAAAACTGGATAGGCAAGTCAGTGGGCGCATCCGTGGATTTTGGTATTGAAGGCCACGATGAAAAAATCGAAGTGTTTACCACGCGTCCGGATACACTCTGGGGCACCACTTTTATGGTGCTGGCACCGGAGCACAAATTGGTTGAAAAAATCACCACAGGTGAAAAGAAACCGGAAGGGGATGCTTACATAGAAAAGGCAAAAAAACGTTCAGAGCGTGAACGACAAGCTGAAACCAAAGCAATAAGTGGCGTTTTTACTGGCGCTTATGGCATCAATCCACTGAATGGCAAAAAAATTCCCATCTGGATAGCCGATTATGTGCTTTCAGGCTATGGTACCGGTGCGATCATGGCTGTGCCTGCTCATGACAGCCGAGATTTTAAATTCGCCAGGCACTTTGATATTCCCATTATTCAGGTGGTTGTGCCTAAAGGAGAACAACCAGGCAACACGGATGAGTGGGAAGACAGTAAGGATTCGACCGAAGGGACCATCATCAATTCAGATTTCATCAATGGGATGAAAGTTAAAGATGCCATCCGGAAGGTGATTGACTATCTTGAAGCACAGAATATCGGCCATGCCAAGGTAAATTATAAGCTTCGTGATGCTATATTCAGTCGTCAGCGGTATTGGGGCGAACCGTTTCCTGTGTTTTACAAAAACGGGGTTCCGTATACCCTGGATATAAACCAATTACCCCTGAATTTGCCTGAAGTGGATAAATACCAACCCACTGAATACGGCAAACCGCCACTGGCAAGAGCTGAAAACTGGAAAACAGAAGATGGTTATCCGCTGGAAACCAATACTATGCCAGGGTTTGCCGGGTCAAGCGGCTATTACTTGCGATACATGGACCCACACAATGAAGAACGGTATTTTTCAGCAGAAGCTGTCAATTACTGGCAGGATGTGGACTTGTATATTGGTGGGGCTGAACATGCTACAGGTCACCTCATTTATGCCCGATTTTGGAACAAATTTCTGTATGATATTGGTTTGTCTGTCAAAGAAGAACCATTCAAGAAGCTGATAAATCAGGGTATGATACAAGGCCGTTCGAATTTTGTCTATAAAGTAAAAAATGACAATAAATTTGTCAGCCACGGACTTAGAAATCAATACGATACAATCAAGCAACATGTGAATGTCAACATTGTTAACAATGATATCCTTGATGTTGAAGCGTTTAGAAAATGGCGCCCTGATGTCGGAGATGCGGAATTTGTGCTTGAAGACGACAACTATATTTGCGGATGGGAAGTGGAAAAAATGTCCAAATCAAAGTACAACGTTCAAAACCCGGATGACCTGGTGGAGCAGTATGGTGCTGATACTCTCCGCATGTATGAGATGTTCCTTGGTCCGATTGAAGCCCATAAGCCCTGGGATACCAATGGCATTGAAGGGGTATTTCGATTTGTCAAAAAATTCTGGCGGCTTTTTCATCAGGACAACCGGTTTTCTGTTTCGGATGAAAAAGCAGATGAAAAATCCAACAAAAGCCTGCACGCCTGCATAAAAAAGGTGGGTGAAGACATTGAGCGCTTTTCTTTCAATACCTGCATTTCCACTTTGATGATAACCACCAATGAATTGCTGGAGCATAAGGCAGCCCAACGTGAAGTGCTGGAGCCCATGGTTATTCTTCTGGCACCATTTGCCCCGCATATTGCAGAAGAACTGTGGCATTTGTTTGGTAATGACGGTTCAGTAGTGGACGCTGAATTCCCGGCATTTAACCCTTCACTGCTGGTAGAAAACAGTTTTGAATATCCCGTATCGTTCAACGGAAAAATGCGTTTCAAACTTGACGTGCCCAACGATATGAAAAAAGAGGATATACAGGAAGCGGTTATGAATCATCCAAAAGCTCAAAAGTGGATTGAAGGCAAACAATTGATAAAATTTATTTTTGTGCCAAAGAAAATCATCAATGTTGTGGTAAAATAAAGGGGGCTGGCTGATTTATTTTGGAGATTTGTTTGCCAAAGTCATTCTTAAAGGCTCTGATTACATGTTTAATGTCAATTTGGTAATGAATTAAAAAGCTGATATTGTGGAATTTAAAAACTAATCCTGAATACTTAAATAATTATTAAGATTCAAAGCATCAACGTATAATCAAAATATGTATTTTTAAGAACATTTTAAACGCAACCAATAATTAAAGTAAAAAGCATGAGAAAATTTAGTGTACTCTTAGCAATTTTATTTGCCTTTATCACTTTCGCAAAGGCAGACGAGGGCATGTGGATACCAGGCCACATCAGTAAAATGAATTATACTGATATGCAAAAGCTGGGTCTGAAACTCAGTCCTGAAGAAATCTACAGCATCAACAATTCAAGCATTAAAGATGCAATTTTCCAGCTTGTTGGTGAGAGCGGACAGGGTTTTTGTACCGGAGAAATGGTTTCTGACAAAGGCCTGTTGTTCACCAATCATCACTGTGGTTACGAAGCCATTGCCAATTTATCATCCACAGAAACCAATTACCTTGACGACGGATACTGGTCCAAAAGCCTGAATGAAGAAATTCCTGTCCCGGGCGTAAGCGTAACCAGGGTTGTCAGAATTGATGATGTAACTGAACAGGTGTTGAAAGATATTAGCTTTGATACCAAAGAAAGTGAAAGGGATAAACTTATCAATAAACGCATTTCAGAAATTGAAGAAAAAGCCGAAGCAGATAATCATTACGAAGCCAAGGTAAAAGAAATGTACATGGGTGGAGAATATTATTTGTTTGTTTATGAAGAATTTGGAGATGTACGTTTTGTGGCAGCACCCCCATCATCCATAGGCAAATTTGGTGGTGACACCGACAACTGGATGTGGCCACGCCATACCGGAGATTTTTCCATTTTCCGTGTTTACATGGGTAAAGATGGTAATCCCACAGATGAATACCAGGAAGACAATGTGCCGTATAAACCCCTGCACCATTTGCCCATTTCAATCAAAGGTGTTAAAGAAGGTGATTTTACCATGATCATGGGTTTCCCCGGACAAACAGAACGTTACCTGCCTTCATATGGTATGGAATACAAGATGAATTCTTTTGACCCGACAGCGGTTGAGATGCTTGGAACAAAGCTGGCTGTTATGAAAAAATTCATGGACAAAGACAATGAACTCAAATTGGAACTGGCTGACGAATACGCTTCATTGGCAAACGCCCATAAAATGTTCAAAGGAGAAGCCCTGAATCTGAAACAGACCGATGCTATTCAGCGCCGTGAAAAATTGCAGCAAGAATTTAAAACGTGGGTAAACGCTAACAAAACCCGCAAAGCCAAATATGGTGATATTCTTACCAATCTGAAAGACTTGTACAGTGATTTTGAACCTGTGACAGAAGACTTGGTGGCCGTTTCACTTGGTTTGCTCCAATCAAGCGACAAAATCATGTATGTCCAGCAATATAAAACCCTGAAAAAACTGCTGGAAAACAAAAAGGATAATGAAGATAAAATTAAAAACACAATAGAACGCCTTAAAAATAAACTGGATGAACATTATGAAAATTATCATCCGGAAATGGACAAAGAAATACTGCGAAATTTGTTGAAAGCCTATGTGAATTACATTGACGCTGACAGGCAACCCGAATTTTTTACTGCCTATTTGCCCGATGAGTATAACGCTGATAACATTGAGGGCTCAATTGATGAATTTGTTGAAGATGTGTATGAAAATTCCATATTCACAAGCAAAGAACGCATCACGGAATTTTTGGAAAAACCAAAACCCAAAACCATGGAAAAAGACCCGATGGTTATTTTCTATGAAAGTTTGATGAGTTCGGTTATGGGATCTCAAATGAGCTACTTAAGCCTGATGAATGATATCAACGTCTATGAGCGCAAATTCATTCAGGGTTTACGTGAGTTCCAGCCCGATAAAAAATTCTACCCGGATGCTAATTCAACCTTAAGAATGACTTATGGTACTGTTCAAAGCTATGATCCTGCTGATGCAGTGCATTACAAAGAAATCACCTACATTGACGGCATCATTGAAAAGCGCGACCCCAATGATGAAGAATTCCAGGTACCTGAAAAACTGGTTGAATTATACAAAGCCAAAGACTACGGGCGTTATGCCGACCACACAGGAAATTTACCTGTTTGCTTCATCAGCGACAACGACATCACAGGTGGAAATTCCGGCAGTCCGATTCTCAATGGCAACGGTGAACTTGTAGGGCTTGCTTTTGACGGCAACTGGGAATGGTTGTGCAGTAACCTGATTTACAACTCCGAATTGCAGCGTACCATCAACGTGGATGCACGTTATGTGTTGTGGGTCATTGAAAAAATCGGAGGCGCTGACAATATCATTGCAGAACTGGATATCGTGGAATAAATATCTTTTTCATAAATACAATTGATTAAAGCCGGAATGTTTTTCCGGCTTTTTATATTTTAGAAAAAATTTATTATTACTTTCGTGCTGATATGGTTGCTATTCTTCTATCGTCTAAACGACTGGATAAACGAGATGAATCATTGGTAAATTTGTATCGTGAAACCAATGATAAAGCCCTGATAGGGGAATTGTTTAACCGGTATTCCGAATTTGTGCTTGCCATTTGCATGAAATACCTTAAAAATAAATCCGAAGCGGAGGAAACAACCCTGGTGGTATTTGAATCCCTGTTTTCAAAATTAAAAAAGCATAAAGTAGAATATTTCAAAACATGGTTGTATTCTGTAGCCAGAAACACATGTCTGGAATTGTTGCGTAAAAATCAGTCCCGGATAAAACGTGAATCAGAATATCAAAAAAACGAAGCGGTGTTTATGGAATCTGTGCCTGAATATCATCAAAAGGAAGAGAATGAATTAAAACAAAACGAAGACAAGGCATTGGAAGAAGCTTTGACTAGCCTGGGAGAGGAACAC
>JAQIDD010000300.1 GCA_027858215.1 Candidatus Delongbacteria bacterium
GCACAGGATATCCTTTCATTTCATATTCAGCAAATTTAAAGCCAGGCCGTTGTGTATCCCGGTCATCAAAATGCACCGTAACGCCTTTTGCTTTTAAGCCAGTCATGATACCATCCACCTTCTCCCGGATGGCATCCAATTGTTCCTTGTTTTTGAAAATAGGTACAATTGCGACTTGTGTTGGTGCCAGTTTTGGTGGCAAAACAAGACCCTTGTCATCAGAATGTGCCATTATAAGAGCTCCCATAAGACGAGTGGAAACGCCCCATGAACTGGCCCACACATATTCTTCTTTGTTGTCTTTGGTCAGGAATTTCACATCAAACGCTTTGGCAAAATTCTGCCCCAGAAAATGTGATGTACCACTCTGCAAGGCTTTCCCGTCCTGCATTAACGCTTCTATTGCATAGGTTTCAACGGCTCCGGCAAATCGTTCACTATCCGTTTTTGTACCAATAATTACAGGAATTCCCATCCAATTTTCAGCAAAATTAGCATATACATTGATCATTTGCTTGGTTTCTTTAACAGCATCTTCCCTCGTTGCATGCGCAGTATGTCCTTCCTGCCAAAGAAATTCTGTTGTCCTCAGAAAAAAGCGGGTACGCATTTCCCATCTCACAACATTAGCCCATTGATTTACAAGTATGGGAAGATCACGATAAGATTGTATCCAGTTTTTATAAGTATTCCAGATAATCGTTTCAGATGTGGGTCGTACAACCAGCTCCTCTTCTAACTTAGCATCAGGATCGACCACAATGCCTTCAGCTGAATTCTTAAGCCGGTAATGGGTTACCACTGCGCATTCTTTGGCAAAACCCTCTACATGTTTGGCTTCCTTTCCAAAAAAAGATTTCGGGATAAAAAGCGGAAAATAGGCATTTGAATGCCCTGTTTCTTTAAACATGTTATCCAATACAGACTGCATTTTTTCCCAAATTGCATATCCGTATGGCTTGATCACCATACATCCTCTTACTGCAGAATTTTCTGCCAGATCAGCTTTCACAACAAGTTCATTATACCATTGTGAATAGTTCTCGCTCCGTTTTGTTAATCCTTTTGTCATATCAATCTTGGTATGAATTTTGTACCTTATTAGTTAAAAAATAGGTTGTCAAAACTAAAAAAATAAGATATAATTATGAAACTTTTAAAACTATTATCACTCGCAATTATAATCTTTGCTACAAGTTGCACTACCAGTGTATATTTGGGCGAAGATAACGGTTATGATGATATTTATTATTCACCAGGTGATGAAGTAATATCTGAAAAGCCCGCTCAAGATTCTGAATCGTACGATAACGAATATGAAAACAACTATGAAGACCCCGCATATCAGGATGATTATTATGCTGATGATGAATACTATTATGAAGACACAGCATATTATGATGATACCGCTTATTATGACGATGGATACTACGATGATGAATATTATGGTGGTGGCGGCGATGTTGTAAACAACTACTACTATGGCAATTCATATTCCAGCCGGTTAAGGTATTTTCATGATTATTATTATGATCCCTGGTATTATGATAACTGGTATTCCGGCTGGGGATTTAACATTGGCTGGGGTTATCGTAACTATTACAACTGGCATACTCCATGGTACACACACTGGAGTTATTACCCCTATTCCTCTCCTTATTGGAACGGTTATTACAATGGTTATTGGAATGGTTATTATAATGGAACATATAACAACAATTATAATGACTGGATTGCTTATGAAAACAATGATGTGCATTACGGTCATCGCGGATCTGTAGGGGGAAATGGAACCGGTCATCGTCCCGGCCCCGGGAATTCTGATGAAAACGACGGAAATAAACGGATTGATTCCAATATTCCTGCTGTAAATAATGCAAATAGAATGCAAACAGGCGATGATGACAAACCCGTTGCTATACGTCGGGGCGAAAATAGTGATGTTAGCAGGACTGATAAAGGATCGTCCGTATCTGGAACAAGCCGTGATGATGGCAACAGACAAAACAAAGAACAACCCAATCAACGTCATTCTTACAGCGAATCCAGAGACAACAATAACGTACGACCTTCTGCTGTTGAAAGAGATAACAACAAACAGGTAAATAATCAACGGACGACAAATAAGCAACCCAGATATTATCAACGTCCTGACAATAAAACCGGTAACAGGTACAACACCAACCGTAGTTATAACCGTACCCCATCAAGTACCAGAAATAACTATAATACATCAAGTGAGGTACAAGACAATTCTCGGTACACAAGGCCGTCTGGTAACACCAATACAAGGAACAACTATTACAACAGGTCAGGAAGTTCCAATACTCATTACAGGACTGGAAGTTCAAGTACAAACCAAAACAATGCACGTCCGTCAAGGAGTTACAGCAGTCCTACGAGAAGTAGCGGCAGCAACAGCAGGTCAATTAACCGCTCTTCTTCAAGTCCAACACGAAACAGCAGTAGCAGCAGCAGCAGCTCTTCATCACGTTCAGGCAGCTTCAGTGGCGGTTCTTCAAGTGGATCATCAGGAAGTTCCTCCGGGGGACGTTCATCCGGTGGTAGCTTTTCTGGTGGATCATCAGGGAGCCGAGGCAGATAATAAATTATTGTGTAATGGATTTTTAACATGAACAAAAACAAAATAACAAAACGATGAAAAGATACATTATAAGTACACTATTAATGGCCCTCAGCCTGGGACTTTTTGCCCAGAATCAGGTTGATGCCCTTCGCTACTCGTGGCTCAATCCTTCAGGCACAGCACGATATAACAGCATGGGCGGGGCTTTTGGAAGTTTGGGAGGTGATTTCGGAGCCATCTCGCAAAACCCGGCAGCACTCGGTGTATTTCGCAAATCTGAAATCACATTTACCCCTGGTATTATGTACACACAAACTGATGCGGCATACATTGACAAGAAATCCAGCGATTTCACGTATAACATGAACATCAGCAACCTGGGGTATGTCGGCACGATGTTATTTGAAAGTGAAGGCAATGCACTCAAAAGCCTGAATTTTGGATTCGGCTACAACCAACTCAACAATTTTAATCAATGCATTAAAATTGAGGGCATCAATGAGAACAACTCAATGGCTCAGTATTTTGCTGCTACCTCAGATGGATACAAACCGGAAAATCTCGGCGACTTCTACGGCTGGCCTGCATATTACACATACCTCATGGACCCTGCCAACGCAGATTCCACAAGTTACATTTCCAACATAGGTTCATTCGGCCAGGAACAAAAAGAAAACATCCAACGCAGTGGAAACGTAGGTGAATATGTATTATCCATGGGCATGAATTTTGATCATACGTTGTATGCAGGCGCCAGTTTTGGTATCCAGCAGGTAGATTTTGAACAGAGCAATTTTTACGCTGAAAATGATGTCAATGATGTCATTGATAATTTCAATTCCTTCACTTACGAAGAAACACTGAAAACCAGCGGCACAGGTTACAATTTCAAAATGGGGGTTATTTATCGACCGCTGGATTGGCTACGAACCAGTGTGGCGTTGCATACACCTACTTTTTATAATTTGCACGATGAGTATTCCACGTATTTCTCCTCACAATGGGATTCAACATGGATGAGCCAGACAAAGGAATCTCCTTTGGGGCGGTATAATTACAAACTCACATCTCCATTCCGTGCTCAGGCCGGGCTTGCTACTGTCCTTTTCAACAGCACCATTCTGAGTGTGGATTATGAATATGCCAATTACGGCATCAGCAAGCTCAGGGCATCAGATTACGCCTTTGATGATGAAAATGAAATCATTGCCGATTATTATACCGGCACGCACAACATCAAAGCAGGTGCTGAATACCGCATCGGGATGGTTGCTTTCCGCCTGGGCTGGGCCTATTATGACTCCCCTTACACGGATGAGACCTTTAACAGCGATGCCAGTTTTATGCAATATTCAGGCGGAATCGGGATACGCAATGAATCCTTCTTTTTTGATCTCGGCTATGTTTTCCAGGACAGAAGCGAAAAATATTTCCTTTACGAAAGCAGTGCTGTCAGCAGCCCGGTTGCCAACATGGATATTCAACGACATGCTGTGATGGCAACCGTTGGTATCAGGTTTTGACCACTAGGACGCAGAGAACTGAAAAAAATTGAATTAACCCGCTCATCAGAAATGATACTTGATGCTGGTATTAAAGTAAGAACATCCCATTTAACCCCGACCTTGACCTTCATTTCCGGGGGGTACGAAACAATAAGATAATACATGGGCTTTAGCCCTGAAATTTTTGCGATTTTCTGCCTTTGCTCCTCACACCAAACTTAGATGTGGGGGCTTTACTTTGAGCAGTTACTTTTGTTGATATACCATTTTTTTGTTCACATTGATTAGTTACCAAACATCAAATCCTTTTTAAATTCAAGTTCATAAAAAGTAAACAGGTATGAATAATTTGTCAGGCTAATCAGTTACAATTATCCAAAATATGTAAAAAAACAAAATACCATTGTTTGTATTAATAAAATGGTTATACTTGGAATGGTAATTTTGCAGAAAAGCAGCCCTGCGGCATTCCATTGCGTATTGATAGGAGAGTAAACATGGTGAAATAGACGAGTGCCCCTTGATATGTTAATTGCTTTTAACTTGTGTAAAAACAGATTATATGAAAAACCCAAAACTACTCCCAATTTTATTGGTTTTGCTACTTGCAAAAACAATCACTTACGCCCAACCCGAAAGCTTTTACCACGAGTTCCCTGTACAATTTAATGATTCAGTTGAAATGGCCTTTCAGCAAAATTCATTTCAGATAAGTGACAGTACCTATTTATCTACAGGTAATCGTGGTATAAATTTTTATGGCCTTGCAGGGCGTGTCATCTGGGATTCTGCCGGTAATGTATTAGATGCCAAATACCTCGATGTGGATGAATCTTTTTACTTAAATGGTTTAACACGTATAGATTCAAATCGTTTTTTATTGTATGGACAATTTGATTTATACCATGATAGCACCGGTAGTCTAATTGACCATACCGCAGCCATGGTTTGTTTTAATAAAAATGGAGATGTAATCTGGCAAAAGGCATATGGTGGTTATGCCCCGGGTTTTCCCGATATTGAAGCCCCGTGGTATGATTATGATGATTCATTCCTGGACGTTAAAATAGACAGTTTGAATGAACGCATTTATGCAATTGGTGGTTCCAATGCGTTTAATGTGGAACATGAATATAAACCTTATGTGGTATGTACAAATTATAATGGAGATACCATCTGGACATGGACTATGCCGGACATGCCCAATCACAATGGAGGCTCAATATCTGGAGCCACTATAACCACCGAAAGTGATCTAATGCTTGTTGGACAGATGCCTCGCCATGGGCCGGGTAAAGCCAGTTATACCAAAGGACTGGTTCTTAAATTATCAGGAGAAGGCAACATGGAATGGTATAAGCTATGGGGTGACGACTGGATTCCGAACACATACGATATAGTTGAAACTAATGAAAACGAATATGTTTTTGGAGGGATATATACAGTAACAGAGCCTGATACTTTATTGTATGGTGTGGATGTAGGAGTTTTGAAAAAAATAGACGATTCAGGAAATTTTCTTTCAGAAAAGCATATAACGCGGGATACCAACGATATTATAAGAATTTATAAAATGATTAAAAAAGAATATGGCTTTGCAGTTATTGGAAGTTTTAGAATAAATGATATAGACAATTTTTATGTGAATAAATATACCAATGACCTCAATATTATTAGTGAAAAAAATTATGTAATAGAAAATAATCCTTATGGAACTTTTGGCATTAGAGGTATTAGTGAAACTTATGACGGAGGCTATCTTTATACAGGTTACGGCGGAGACCAAACTAACATGGTTATGAAATCAGACGGGGAATTTAACTTTCCATTATCCGAGGGCTGGCAGGCAATTTATGTTCCCAATACGAAAACTGAAATTCGTTTTTATCCCAATCCTGCTACAAAGATATTGTATGTAAAATCAACTGGCAATAAGCCACTTGAAGACATTAAGATTTATGATATGTATGGACGAATTGTAATGGAACAATATTGTGATAATGCATACTGTCAGATAAATGTAGGTCATATCAAATCCGGATTGTATGTACTCCGTGTAAACAAGTTGTATTCCGGAAAATTAATTATAAAATAATAAGAGATATGATTTTAAAAACCATGCGATTAAAATTTCTTTACATACCTGCTATTGCGTTAGGTCTTTGCAGAAAAGCAGCCCTGCGGCATTCCATTGCGTATAGATAGGAGAGTAAACATGGTGAAATAGACGAGTGCCCCTTGATATGTTAATTGCTTTTAATTTGTGAAAAAACAGATTATATGAAAACACAAAAACTCCTCCCCATTTTATTGATTTTGCTTTTTGCAAAAATCAGCTCTTACGCCCAACCCGAAAGCTTTTACCATGAGTTTTCAATCTATTATAATGACAGCGTCACTTTGTTTTGTAACCAAAATTCATTTCAAATCAGTGACAGCACCTATCTTTCATCAGGAAACTATGGACCAGGCTTTTACGGACTTGCAGGCCGTGTTATCTGGGATTCTGCAGGCAATGTACTTGATGCTAGATACTTAGATGTGGATGAATCCTTTTATCTTAATGGGCTTGCCAGGATTGATTCTAACCGGTTTTTACTGTATGGGGAGTTTGATCTTTACCATGATGTCACGGGAAACTATATTGATATGGCTGCTGCCATGGTCTGTTTTAACCAAAATGGTGATTTGTTATGGCAAAAGGCTTATGGGGGGTACGCCCCTGGTTACCCCGATATTGAGGAACCAAGCTATAATTATAGCGATGCATTTGGTCATGTAGAAATTGACACGCTAAATCAGCGTATATATGCAATGGGATACTCTGAGTCATTCAATGAAGAACACAAAGCGGCACCCTATATTGTATGCACAGATTATAATGGTGAAACAATTTGGACCTGGGTTATGCCGGATTTACCTGAATACGATGGAGGAGGATTTTTATTCGAATCAATAATTACCTCCAATGATGAAATATTGGTTGTTGGTAAGATACGTATTTCAGAAACAAGTACGGAAGATGTAAATCCTACTCGTGGAATTATCATAAAACTAAGCCCTGATGGAGAAATGCTATGGCACAAGACATGGGGGTACAATAACGCCAGCACAGCGGATGTAATTGAAATATCCCCTGGCAGGTATGTTATGGGAGGCATACACGTTAACACTGGTGGTATGTATGGTATATCATCCGGGCATTTGGTAAAATTTGATGATGCGGGGAACTTTCTTACAGAAAAAGAAATTACACGTGGGGATAACAGCGTAATACGACTATATAAACTGTTTAAAAACGATGATGGGTTTGCTGTTCTTGGTGTTTTTCGTATTCGGGACAATGGTGAAATAATTGATGATAATTTTTATATTAATGAATATTCGTATGATTTAGATTTAACCTGTGAGCATAATTATGTAGATACTATTTGTTCTAATGGAGCTTTCGACCTTAGGGGTATTAGCAAAACATATGATGGTGGATTTCTTTTTACTGGTTTTTTTGATAATAATGTTGTTATGAAATCAGACAGTGAGTTAAACTTGCCTTTATCCGAGGGATGGGATGCTGTTGAAGAAAAACAGGTAAACAAAAACATCACATTATATCCAAATCCGGTAAGCAATATCTTATACGTTAATAATCCTGAAAATGTAGCAATTAGAAAAATAACAATATACGATTTATCGGGAAGAAAAATAATGGAAAAACATTGTTACGAAAATGATGCTCATATTAACCTTAGTAACATAGAAAAAGGGATGTACATCATAAAGATAAACAACTCATATACAGAAAAATTAATAAAACGGTGAATTAGAAATAATGATTTTAAAAGAAATGTTTTTAAAACTACCGGGTTTGCCTGTCTTATGATCAGAATTTGCAAATTGAATCTCCGATATGGGCAAATTATATCATTTGACAGGCAACTTCGAGCAGGAGGAAAACTATTTTATTTTCCTCCTG
>JAQIDD010000302.1 GCA_027858215.1 Candidatus Delongbacteria bacterium
GAAGAGCTTTTTGATATGGTGTACGAGGATGCTGAACACATCATAAATAAAAGCAAAAACATGTATGTTAGCGACCGTGTCATTGGTGCATCCGAAGAATTTGCGATTCCTGTTAAAACCATCACCGACAATGCACTGACAACTCTGTTTTCATATAATATGTTCAGGCCTGTGCCGGAAAATATTGAAAAATCATGTTTTCACAATAAAGGTTTTACATTGATCAGCCTGCCATATCACAAACTGGACAGGAAAAAATACGAATGGAAACTACGGCAAGCCGAAGACGGCAAAACATCAAATATGATTGTGGCCATGGACTTGGACCGTCGTATGGGAATCATTATTGGGTCGGCGTACCTTGGCAGTGTAAAAAAACTGATGTTTACCGTCATGAATTATTACCTGCCGTTTGAAAAAGTATTGCCTTTGCACTGTAGTGCCAATGTGGGCAAAGACGGAAAAGCAGCGTTGATCCTTGGCTTATCCGGTACAGGCAAAACCACATTGTCTGCTGATCCAAACCGGGCATTGCTTGGCGATGACGAACACGGATGGTCTGATAACGGCATTGCCAATTTTGAGAATGGCTGTTATGCTAAAATGATTGACATTGATCCTGATCAGGAACCTGATATTTATAATGCTGTCATGCATGAAGACGATTATTTTAATCATGGCGCTATTGTAGAAAATGCCATGATCTACCCTGACGGTAGTTTTGATTATCATGATGACAGGCTAACACCAAATTCACGCGCTTCGTATCCGTTGATATATCTGCCCAACATAAAAAAATCAAGTACAGCAGGGCATCCATCTACGATACTGTTTCTTACTGCAGATGCTTATGGAGTATTGCCTCCCGTTTCGAAACTGGATAAACACCAGGCCATGTTGTGGTTTTTGATGGGATATACCTCAAAACTTGCCGGTACAGAAACCGGAATCACAAAACCTGTTGCCACATTCAGCCGGTTTTTCGGACAACCGTTTATGCCGGGATTGCCATCAGTTTACTCACAGATGCTGGGCAGAAAAATGGAAAAATTCAACACAAATGTATTTTTGATCAACACCGGTTGGACAAGTGGAAAATATGGCACAGGCAAACGCATTGAATTAAAACTGACACGCAAAATGGTGGATGCTGCGTTGAGTAGCCAACTGGAAAGTGTGGATTATAAAACCGATGATTTGTTTCACCTCAACGTCCCCACCTCTGTTCCCGGGGTACCCTCAGAAATGCTGATGCCGGTTAACATATGGAAAGACAAGGATGATTATGAAACAACGGCTAAGGGTTTAGCACAGGAATTCAGCAAAGCGTTTGACAAAGCATACGGCAAGAACAACATTTCACCGGAAGTAAAGAAAAACTGCCCTGGGAAATAATTTATATTTCGGAACCCTGGATATTGATTTTATACTCCACATCCACACCTGAATTTTCAAACAGGACGCCCACAGGACAATGTTCCTGAGTCAGCTGGTATGCCTTTTTTATTAGTTTCGGAGAAGCTTGAGATGAAAGTTCTAATATGACTTCTGCTTTCTCAATGGTTTTGTCACCATATTCCGTATTGACAACACAGCGCATCGCGGATACATCCACTTTTAATTTTTCTGCCATCATCTTAAAAATAGTGGTCACACAACCGGCATATCCCATCACTGCCAGTTCAAGTGATGTAGGCCCTTCATCTTTTCCATGCTGCAGGTATGGGAGATCCACTGTTACGTTATGATCACGGCCGTTATCAATCACCGATTTGAATCCTTCCTGCCAATTAGACGTTACTTTCATATCAGGTATTTTTCTGTCATTTACAAATTACCAGTAAAAAAGTTCATATAGAACCCACTGAAATGATAAATTAATGTAGCTTTTTCTGAAACTGTAAAAACACATCAGATATTAAAACGAATATGAAGGATGTCTCCATCCTGTACCACGTAGTTTTTGCCTTCAACATAAAATTTTCCTGCTTCTTTGACAGCCTGTTCGCTTTTATACTTCACAAAATCCTCGTATTTCATCACTTCAGCACGGATAAACCCTTTTTGAAGATCCGAATGAATAACACCGGCAGCTTCGGGAGCAGTCATGCCTTTGCGGATAGTCCATGCCCTGTTTTCTTCTTCCCCTATGGTGAAAAACGACTGCAAATTGAGCATATCATAGGCTTCCCTAATCAGGACATCCACACTGGGTTCGTCAAGGCCGTAATCATTGAGGAATTCGTGGCGTTCATTTTCATTGTCCAGTTCAGTAATTTCAGATTCAATACCGGCTGCAATACGCAGAATTTTGATGTTCTCGTCTTTCAATGCTTCACGCACTTGTTTTACATACTCATTGTCTTCCGAAGCATGTTCATCATCCACATTACACACTACCATCACAGGTTTTGCCGAATACAAAAACAAATCATCAATGACACGGGCATCCTCTTTTGAAACTGGGGCAGTACGTGCGGGTTGCAAATCATCCAGGTGCTGCTTGTACAGGTTTAATATCTCTATATCTTTTTTAGCATCTTTGTCTCCTGTCTTCACCAGTTTTTCCATCCTGCCAATTTTACGTTCCACGGTTTCCATGTCTTTTACCTGCAATTCAAAATTCACGGTTTCCCAATCCCTTACCGGATCAACAGAATCATCAACATGCGGCAGATTTTCATCATCAAAACAACGCAATACATGTATCAGCGCATCGCTGCTTTTAATATCATTCAAAAAAGCATTGCCTACCCCCTGCCCTCTGCTGGAACCTTTAGTAAGCCCCGGGACATCCACAATTTCAACAGTGGCCGGCACCTCCTTTTTTGTTGGCTGAAGTTTTGTTAACTCCGGCAAACGCGGATCAGGCACTTTGATCACACCTATGTTTGATTTGTTGGTTGCAAAAGCATAATTGGTCGCTTCCGCTTTGGTGCTGGACATGCAATTAAAAAAGGTGGTTTTCCCACAATTAACCAGTCCGATGATGCCACAATTCAGTCCCATAAATTCAATTTTTAACATGCAAAAGTAGTCAATATTATTGAGAGGCAAATGCGAAGGAACGGATTTTCAGGATGGGTAAAATTTTATTTCCAAAATTACAGCAATGACCTGCGTTGATCATTGTATCAACACATAATTTGTTAATTTTTTAACACATTGGTAACGCTTTTTAAGCATCCTTTATGATTTTTTTGTGTGTTCACCTGTCATACAGACAAATATTAACCAAAAATTCAGACACATGAAAAACGTTAACAAGCTCATCATTCTCATGCTGATTTTTCCCTTTATTGCAGCAGCGCAGGTATCAGATTACGCTTTGGAAGTCATGGCAGAACTTTCTGACACTGCCTATCATGGCCGGGGATATTATGAACAGGGAGACCTGAAAGCAGCCCGTTACATCGGAGCAGAATATGAAAAACATGGCCTGCAGCAGTGGGATCACACCTGGTTTCAGCATTATTCATTGCCGGTGAATACCTTCCAGGGGGACAATGAACTTATCATAGACGGAAAAACCATGCAACCCGGCACTGATTATGTCCTCAGAAGCTATTCTTCTGGCATTGAAGGGGAATATGAGATTTATGTTGTGGACACCACAAATTTCAATGAAGAAAAAGGCATTGAAAAACTGGATCACCTGTCATCACAGCAAATCCCTACCTGCGATATAAGGTTTGCCAGAAAACACAAGGAATTTTACAAAAATCTGTTTAGCACAAAATCCAATGCCTGTATCCTCCTTTGGGAAAATCCATTGAAATTTTACAAAGCATATTCACGCATGGTTGTACCACAGTGCATTATATGGCTTACTTACTACAATTTACCGGAAAACCCGAAACACATCAACCTTGATATAGACAACCACATGATTGAAAAATATCAGACCCAGAATGTGCTTGGTTACCTTGAAGGCACAAAAAACCCGGATGAATGGGTAGTGTTTACGGCTCATTATGATCACCTTGGTATGTTTGGCAGAGACGTCTTTTTTCCGGGAGCCAATGACAACGCCAGTGGTGTGGCTATGCTCCTGAACCTGGCCAGGCATTACAAAGCAAATCCACCAGAAAAATCCATGGCCTTTATATGCGTATCCGGCGAAGAATGCGGATTACGTGGATCAAAACACTATGTTAAGCATCCTGTGTTTCCGCTGGAAAACATCGCTGTGGTATTAAACTTTGATATGGTAGCTGGTGGCTGGGATTCCTTGTACGTACAACACAGTGAGGCCGCTCAACCCGATTTTGATTCATTGAGCAAAATTGCCAGGGATGAAGCCCTTTTTTCGGGCATTAAGAAAGACACACTTTCTCCTCATTCAGACCATTTCCCTTTTGCTGAGAAAGGGCTGCCGGCCATGTTTTTTAGCCTCAGCAGCAAAGAAAACCCGTATTATCACACGCCTGCCGATAACAGGGAGCATGTGGCAATGGAAAAAATTTTACTGCTTTTTGAGATGGTCACGCGATACCTGGATTGATACCGATATGTGTTGTTGTGAAATCATAATAACTTACTTTTTATATTGAACATATGTTTGTTTCGCAAGTGTAATGAAAAAAAACTACAGGAAACAAAAGTTTGTATCAGAATTAAATGGAACGCTGATGACGCAGATTTTTATGATAAAATAAGATTTATTTGTTTGAAAACACTTTTCGTTTAAAGTGTGGTTTCTTACCAAAATTAAGCAGTAACCCAACTTCAATTTCTGTTGCTTTCAGATAATTGATTAACTGAAATTCATGTTCTTCACATAAGGATTCTGCTGCTTTTAATTCAACAATTACACAATTTTCAACCGTCAAATCTGCAAAATATTCCCCCACCTCTTTACCTTCATAATAAACTTGTATCTGCTTTTGTTTTGCAACAAGCAAGCCCATTGCCGTTAGTTCAATAAATAATGCGTTTTCATAAACCTTTTCTAAAAATCCGTAACCCAAAGTATTGTACACTTTATAAAATGCACTAATAATTTTTTTTGTAATATCAGAGTGTTTATAATTATCTGTGTTCATCATAAACATCTGCGTTATCAGCGTTCCATTTATGGATTTTATTGTTTATCAATTTTAAATGTACGCACAAAATCATCAGAAATGATACGGATAACATACATGGCAGGCACCAGGTCATCAAGATAGAGGACTTTATGGGTCTCTTCTGTCAAGGCTTCATATTGGTAATTTTTCACAAGAATAATGGAACGCTGTTGACGCAGATTTTTATGATAAAATAAGATTTATTTGTTTGAAAACA
>JAQIDD010000316.1 GCA_027858215.1 Candidatus Delongbacteria bacterium
CTTTAGTTGTTTTTGATAACCAGCTTGGTGAAAAAACATCACATGATAACACAGCTCCTCACCCACAGGAAAAAATTGATAACAAGCCTCAACCGCTTTCGACAAAAAGTAATGCTGATAATCCTGACAAAGACAGCGAAACACGTATTGAAGAAAAAACTGACAAAAAAGACATTAATACAGCTAAACATAGAGAAATACACACTTATAGCAGCAAAGTTATTCTTAGATCCGACAAGACAGGCACCTGGATCAGTAAATCTGAAGCCGAAATCATTAAAACAATACAGAATGAATGTGTTGTGTATTGTCCCGAATATGGCAAATATGAAATGGTATGCCTCAATGATGATGAAGGAAGCATTTATTATGACATTCATTACCTGGAAAAACCACACATATTCACATCAAAAGATACAACTGTTGATGCACTGGAATGCCGGATTTCCTGTAAAACAAAACATGGAACCTGGCAAGTGCCGGAAGGAATTAAATTGAAAGCATTAAATAACAATACCATACAACTATACGCGCAAAACTTTGGCCGGTATGTAATTATTCGAACCGAAAAAGATTCAGTTGACAGGTTTTCGGACACAATTGCAGTACATTTTATTGCATCGGACAGTAATTTCAGGCTTATAAAAAGGCCCTGCTGTCCGGGCAACAGTGCTGTTGTTGCTGTGGATAAGGGAATTGTCCCCAAATCCAATGACATGACCTGTGTTAAACGAGATGGTGATGAATACGAATTGACATTTAAACCATCCGCTTCAGGCAAAGCTATATGCAACATTGTGGATGAAAAATCGGGAAAACAAATTGACACCATCGTTTTTGTTATGCCTGAAAAAACTGATCTTAATTATGAATTGCATCCGCACACATGCAAAAATAACGGGTCTGTTTATGTGAAGGATGATCACGACATTGCTGAAATTTACATGGATGGCGAAAAAGTGGAAGCTGAGAAACACATTGATCTGGAAGCAGGCAATTATATGCTCACATGGAAAGATACACGCGGATGCAATGACAGCAGTGAAATAACCATAAATCAAGCTGATATACTAAATGCAGATTTTGACCTGGAGATCTCACTTGACGGATTTTCTGCCAGAACCACTAATCTGACAAACTATGCGGATCAACCATATTTTGACAACCTTTATTATGAATGGTATGTCAATGAAAATTTACAAAGCACTGCAAAGGAACCTGAGCTTCAGTTGGATGAACTTATCAATAGTGTTAAATTATACGTAACAGATGGTAAATTGTGCCGCGATTCATTGGTTATTAATAACATCAAACCTGATCAATCACCCATTCGCGTTCCAAACTTCTTCACCCCCAATAATGACGGATATTTTGATCAATTCGAAGTATTGATTGACTCCCGGCTAACTGATTTTAAAGCCATAATTACCTCCCGTTCAGGACAAACAGTGTATAAATGGACTGATGCATCAAAAGGATGGGATGGTAAAATATTTGGCCAGGAAAACGCCAGCGAAGGAGTGTATTTTTACATCATTCAGGCGTATGATTCAACCGGCCGGGCAATTGAAAAACGGGGTACCTTGCAATTGATCCGTTAAAAAATCACCTTATTCACGTAAATACCATTCCGGGAATTCTTACAATTATTGATTTTTAAATTCTCAGACGCATACAATTGTTACCATTGAGATCCTAAGAAATGAAAAAAGATGAATTAAAGAAAGGTGCACCCATATTAATTAGTGTTTGTCCATAAATTCAAGTGTCTGCGCTATAATGTCAAAATATTGATGATTGAAGCACCAAACATGATAAAAATTTGTCATTTTTGTTAGCCAGGCCATTCGGTCATTACAGACGGACACTAATTAACGGGTTCAAAAGAGTTATAAAAAAATTAAAAACGTTGCGTCTCTGCGTCTTTGCGGTGAGTAGTTACCTGACTTTATATTGATTTCAAAAATTTCGGCATTCATTTTGCAAGGTTTTGTTAAACAAGTGAGCTTTGCTATTTTTACACCATAACAATTTTGGGCAAAATATCATGAGAATAAGAACAGGTAAATATGTGTTGATTTTGGTATTAATATGCTGGTTAAAACCAGGATTCGGACAGCGTTATATAAACAGGGGAGATGATGCCTTTGAGCGCGAACAATACAAAACAGCCATTGATCATTACCAGGAAGCATTTGAACGGGGCGATAAATCCAGAAAAACAAGGGCTGAAGCATCATTCAAAACAGCAAGAGCATACATGAAAATTTCAGATCCTGAAAGTGCCCTGGAACATTATAACAAGGCTGAAAGATACAATTACGAAGACGATAAGATGTATTTTGAAATGGCAGATGCATACCTTCAGCATGAAGAATTTGATTCCGCACTACTGGCCATTGAAAAATATGAGAAAATCCATCCCAATGATCCCAGGGTGGATAAAGAAATTGAAAAAATTAATAAAACATTGGAAATGCTTGAAAATCCAACAAACATTTCTGTTAAATTAGCAGCCATGTTGAACTCAGGGGAAATGGATTTTTGCCCTTTCTACGGCTATAAAGATTACGATAAGATTTTCTTTACGTCTTCACGCTCAATACTTGATGATCCTGATATTAACCTGGAATCAGGACAGCTTTTTACCGATATTTATGAAGCTGAACGTGATAAAAACGGGCAATGGAATTTGCCAGGAAAATCCTGGGGTACCGTTAATACAAAGTATGACGAAGGTGCTGCCAGTTTGAACAGGCGATACAATGTACTTTATTTTACCCGCTGTGATTATGACCCTAAGGCAGACCGGCCATGTCGTTTATATAAAGCCAAAAGAAGAGGATCATACTGGGCAGATGTCAGGGATGTGATCATTCCTGGTATTCCCAAAGGAATCAGCATCGGACATCCTTCAATTTCTGATGATGAATGTGTCTTGTATTTTGTGGCTGATTCTATGCTTGGTGGCTATGGTGGTAAAGACATTTATAAAGTTACACGGGAACGTAAATCCAAACCATGGAGCTCCCCAAAAAACCTCGGCCCCGATATCAAGACCGAAAAAAACGATTGTTTCCCGTATATACGTAAAAACGGTTTGTTGTATTTTGCCTCTGACGGACACAACAGCATGGGAGGCCTGGATATTTTTGAAGCCAGATGTACCGGAACAGCATCATACGAGGTTAGAAACATGAAATGCCCTGTAAATTCACCTTCTGATGATTTTGGTATCGTGTTTAGGGATGATAAGGAAGAAGGATTTCTAACATCTCAACGAAGAGGCGGTGTAGGCAAATCCGATATTTATCATTTCTTTATTCCCGGCATTTCTGTTCAGGTCTATGGAACCGTCTATGATAAATTAACCAAAGAACCCGTTGAAAATGTGTTGGCAGAACTTTGCGGGCAGGATGGTAATGTTATAGAATCAACCCGTACAACACCTGATGGGAATTATGAATTTACTATCAAACCGGATAAGGTGTATCAGATATACTTCCGGAAACAACCATACGTACCTGCAAGTAAACGTATTACAACAAAAGATATAATAAGCAGTAAAAAAATAAAGCAAGGCATGTTTCTTGAAATCCGGTGATGTTTTTATCTAAATATCTTTCGGTTTAAATAGAATTAATTAATTTAGTAACCTGAAAAACTATATATTATGAAACGATTGATAATTTTAACGCTTTTTACAGGCTTGTTTTTGTACATCGCAAATGCCCAAACAGGGGTAAAAAAGGGTGATGTAGCCTATGACCAATACCGGTATGAAGAAGCCATTGAGTATTATACCGAAGCATTGCCAACTTTGAACAGTTCTGAACAAACAGCATTGGTTGCTTACAGGGTCGGCTATTGTTATCGTGAAATGAGAAATTTACAAAAAGCCGAAGAATTTTTTCGTAAAGCACTCAAAGCGAATTCTCAGCGTTTAAAACCAGAGGCAAGGTTATATTACGCCGATGCTTTGCGCATGAATGGAAATTACGAGGATGCCATTGAAGTGTATGAAACGTATCTTGATCTTGTGCCTAATGACCACAGGGCAAAAGTAGGTATTGAATCGTGTAAGGTGGTTCCGAAATGGGAAAATCTACCTGCACGCTACGAGGTTAGTACAATGGCATATTTTAACTCACTTAAACAAGATTTTGCCCCTGCATGGGGAGATGAAGATTATTCTGTAGTCTTTTTTACTACATCCAGGAAAAGCACCGTGGGAGATCGAAACAACCTGAAAAGCGGGCAAAAATTTACGGATATCTTTATGATTGAACAAGACAGAAAGGGAAACTGGAGCAAAGCAATGCCTGTTGGTGGATACATTAATACCGAAGAGGATGAAGGTGCTGTGTGTGTTAACAATAAAGGTAATTTAATGTATTTTACCCGTTGTTTCAGTGGAGATAATGTTGATATACCCTGTCAGATTTTTACAGCGAATCAACGCGGACGTGCCTGGAGTGGTGTTGAAAAACTTAAAATCCCCGGATTTGAAACCTATGAAGTGGGGTACCCCGAATTTTCTCCTGATGAAACCAAGCTATACTTTTCAGCCAATGCTCCAACCGGGTTTGGTGGTAGTGACCTGTACGTTATATCAAGGCCTAACACTAAAGCTGAATGGGGGCAACCTATGAATGTTGGTGAACCAATCAATACAGCCGGAGATGAAACCTTTCCTTCCATAAGGTCTGATGGTTCCTTATATTTTGCTTCTGATGGTCATGTTGGCATGGGAGGGCTTGATATTTTTGAAGCCAAACCCGATGGCAATGGTGGTTTTGAAGAACCGGTTAACCTGAGGCCTCCCCTTAACTCACAAGCTGATGATTTTAGAATTATCTTTAAAGGAGAAAGAGAGGTAGGGTATTTTTCATCCAACAGGCCCGGCGGGAAAGGAATGGATGATATATACAGGTTCCACATGCCTCCATTGGATATTTCAGTCAGGGGAGTGGTCAGGGATACAACCAAACCAAAATATCCCTATCGCATCAAAGGAGCGAAAATACAACTTATGACAGACGAAGGGCTACAGCAGGCTTTTGAAACCAGCGGTGATGGTACCTATGTATTTAATAATCTGGATGAAGAAACCGATTACGTACTAAAAGCCTCTGTTGGTGAAGATTATTTTGCTAATACATACAGCTTTACCACTCGTGGAGTCAGAAGAGACACATCCATTGTCATTGATATCAACATGGCAAGCATTCCGAAAATTATTGAACTTCCAAACATTGAATATGACCTGGATAAAGCAACATTACGTCCTGAATCAACAGTAGCCTTGGACGGCCTGGTAAAAACACTTAAGGATAACTCGCATCTTGCCATTGAATTACGAGCTCATACAGACTTTAGGGGTAGTGATGAACATAACATGGAATTGTCAGATGCGCGTGCCAAATCCTGTGTCGATTACCTCACTGAAAAAGGCATTGATAAAGACAGACTTACCTGGCGGGGCTTTGGTGAATCTATGCCCAGAGTTATTGATTCAACGCTGGCGGAGAAACATGATTTCCTGGATCCCGGAGATATATTGACCGAAGGTTTTATTCTTGATTTTCCTACAGAAGACCAACGGGAAATCGCTCATCAGTTAAACCGCAGGACTGAATTTAGTGTTGAATCCAAAGCGTATGGACTTGAACCGGGAGAAGATCCCTTTGAAGTAGAAAATGAGAATGTCATTAAAAAAGGCGACGCTGAAATTGAAGTCGGTGGCGGCGAATTTTAACTTATGAAAATAACATTGATGGCGCCCGTTTGTCTCGTAACGGGCGCCTTTTAATTTTAATAATTTAACATGTGAGGCAATGGTTAAGAATGTTTCCGGGAAATACAACAAAAGAGGTGTATCAGCATCTAAGGAAGATGTCCATAGTGCTTTGAAAAATATGGATAAGGGTGTTTTTCCAAACGCTTTTTGTAAAATTCTTCCGGATATACTGGGTGGAAATGACAAGTATTGCAATATCATGCATGCCGATGGCGCCGGCACAAAATCTGCCCTGGCCTATTTGTACTGGAAAGAAACCGGTGATTTGAGCGTATGGAAAGGCATTGCCCAGGATGCAGTGGTTATGAATCTTGATGACCTCCTCTGTGTTGGAGCTACCGGGAATATCCTACTTTCTTCTACCATTGGGAGAAATAAAAATAAGATACCGGGTGACGTTATTGCAGCTGTTATTCAGGGAACCGAAGAAGTCCTGGAACACCTGAGGCATCTAAACATTGACATATTTCTTACCGGAGGTGAAACTGCAGATGTCGGAGACCTTGTGCGAACAATAATTGTGGATTCTACCGTGACATGCCGCATGAAAAAAGAAGAAGTCATCTCAAATGACAGAATAAGCCATGGTGATGTGATCGTTGGGTTGGCAAGCTCCGGGCAAACATCCTATGAAAATGAATACAATTCCGGCATCGGAAGCAACGGACTTACCTCGGCCAGACATGATGTTTTTGTCCATGAACTGGCTGAAAAATATCCCGAAGCTTTTGATCCCGAAATCCCCGATGAATTGGTTTTTACAGGCTCAAAATTTCTGACAGACTCTATCCCACAAACTGGATTGGATGCCGGAAAACTTGTGTTATCACCAACCAGGACCTATGCCCCCGTTGTTAAAGAAGTGCTTGATAATCACCGCCGTGAGATTCACGGCATGATCCATTGCAGTGGAGGAGCTCAGACAAAGGTCATGAATTTTGTTTCGAACAAGCACATTGTGAAGGACAATATGTTCAATATACCGCCACTTTTTAATTTGATACAACAGGAATCCGGAACCAGCTGGCAGGAAATGTACCAGGTGTTTAACATGGGACATCGTTTTGAATTTTATGTTGATGATAGCACAGCAAAGCATATTATTGATATCGCTGCAAATTTCAATCTTGAGGCACAGATCATCGGCCATGTAGAAGATGCTGATGAGAACAAACTGACAATTAAGTCAGAGAACGGAATTTTTAATTATTAAACCTGAAATTTAGGTTATGAAAGAAAACATGATACTCAACAAACTTAAAGGCGTGAAAAAACGCTATGAGGAAGTTGAAAAACTGTTGTCTGAACCATCAGTAACAGCAGATATGGATAAATACATCAAATTAAATAAGGAATACAAAGACCTTGAGCCTGTCATCCAGGCCTACGATAAATATTTGGAGATTATCAACGGTATTGAAGATGCCAAAGAAATGCTGGATACAGAAAATGACGGGGAAATGCGTGATATGGGAAAACTGGAAGTGGAGGAATTGGAAGCCAAAAAAGAGCCCTTGGAAGAAATAATCAAATTCCTCTTGATTCCCAAAGATCCTGAAGATGAAAAAAATGCTGTGCTTGAGATAAGAGCAGGATCAGGGGGTGATGAAGCCAGTATTTTTGCAGGTGAATTGTTCAGAATGTACACGAAATTTTGTGAATCAAAAAACTGGAGCATTGATGTAACCCGTTCTACTGAAGGCACACAAGGAGGATTTAAGGAAATTGTTGCAAATGTCAGTGGTGATGGTGTGTATGGCGTGCTAAAATATGAATCCGGGGTGCACAGAGTACAACGGGTTCCACAGACAGAAACCCAGGGCAGGGTACATACTTCCGCTGCATCTGTTGCGGTATTGCCTGAAGCTGAAGAAGTGGACATTGAAATCAATCCCGCTGACATCAAACGCGATGAATTTTGTTCTTCCGGCCCCGGTGGACAATCTGTCAACACAACCTACTCTGCTATAAGGCTGACACATAAACCCACTGGTACTGTAGTGACATGTCAGGATGAGAAATCCAAACTGAAAAACCTGAACGCCGCCATGAAAGAACTCAGAACAAGGCTATATAACCTTGAACACCAAAAATACCTTGATGATATTGCATCCAAGAGGAAAACCATAGTATCTACAGGCGACCGCTCTGCTAAAATACGTACGTATAACTTTCCACAGGCACGCGTTACAGACCATCGTATTAACTTGACATTGTACAACCTGCCGGAAATTATGAATGGCAATCTAATGGAAATCATTGAAAAACTCAATATGGCTGAAAACGCTGAAAGGCTTAAAAGTGAAACCAATCAGGAATAATTTAATACCACTAACTTATGAACATTGAACAACTTTTTCAAAGCATCAAAGAAAAAAAATCATTTCTTTGCGTTGGACTTGATACGGATATCAATAAAATACCACCTCATCTAAAACACAGAGATGACCCTGTCTTTGATTTTAACAAGGCAATTGTAAATGCCACTGCACCCTATACCATTGCATATAAACCAAACCTGGCTTTTTATGAAAGTCTGGGAGCCTCAGGCCTGATCTCTCTCGAAAAAACAATAAAATTTATCCGTAATAATTTCCCTGGTCTCTTTGTCATTGCGGATGCAAAACGGGGAGATATCGGAAACACATCGGCCCTGTATGCACGTGCATTTTTTGATAAAATGGATTTTGACGCCGTTACTGTAGCACCATACATGGGAAAAGATTCGGTTGCTCCATTTTTGGGCTTTGATGACAAATATGTCATTCTCCTCGCACTGACATCGAATCCCGGTGCCGGTGATTTTCAATATCACAGTGATGGCACAGATAAATTATATGAAAAAGTGTTGAAAACATCCTTACAATGGGCTGATAAGGATTCCATGATGTATGTTGTGGGAGCTACCCGTGCCAAGATGTTGGCAGATATCAGAAAAATAATTCCCGAACATTTTTTGCTTGTTCCGGGTGTGGGAGCCCAGGGGGGAAGCCTTGAAGAGGTGGCGAAATATGGGATGAACAAACAATGTGGACTGATCGTAAATTCTTCGCGTGGAATTATTTATGCCGGAAATGATGAGGATTTTGCAAATGCCGCAAAAGAAAAAGCATGTGAAATGCAACAGGCAATGAAAAAATTGCTGATCAGTGCCGGCCTTGTTAGCGCATAACTCTTGAATTCAAAAAAAAGCAGTGATGAAATACCACTGCTGAATATTTATTAAGATGTATAGTACGTTCTGTTACCTTGATTTCATTAAACGTACGGTTTCTTTTTTCCCATGCAGTTCCAGTGAAAAAATATAGGTGCCTGCATTAAGCGAATTTCCCGTGAAGTCAAAACGGTTGTTTCCGGGATAAGCCATCTTTTCTTCCTTGTAAAGCAATTTACCCAGAATGTTATAAACCCTTAGTGTTGCAATGCCTTTGGATCCGGTTTCAAAATTAATGCTTGTTTGATATTTAAAGGGATTGGGATATGCTTGCACCACCTCAAAATTGTGATTTAAACTTTTAATACTGCCTTCGTCATCAACAACGATCATTATTGAAGTATCATCCACTTGTTGATCATGAGGATAGGGGCCATATCCAACATCAACATAAGGTGTGATGTACAAAATCAGTTGGAAACTACCTGTTTCTTCAGGGATCCCATAAATCTCAACGCAATAATGGGAATCGGGATCTGTGACCAAAAATTCTTCCACATTTTTACCCCAGTTTAGGCCTTGTGGCATGTTAACAACTGAATCAATGATGATGGAATAAATAATCGGTAAATCTTCATATTCGGCAGGGGGAATAATGGTTACAGTTTGTGTATAATACTCATTCAAATGGGCAGCGGGAAATGTATCCGGTTCAACCTGGCCGGGATTTGCTGTATCAACAATGGTTGTGTCAGGTGTGCAATCCACTATTACTTGTGAGTAAGCCAAATGATTAAACACAAACAAAAGTCCAAACGACAGAAATATAAAGCCAATATTTTTCATGATGTGCATTTTTTAGATTTCATGTTCAAATATAATAAACATATTGTAACTAACCAGTGTACAAAAAAAATAAATGTATCTCAATAAATCTAAACATTCACCGCAAAGACGGAGACCTGCCTGTCGCTCGCCTGCCAGTATCGGCTGGTAACCCGGACGGGCAGGGCAGACAGGGACGCAAGGTTTTAAAATTTATTTACCCATCTGTTAACATCATAAACTGATAGTGCCTAGACAGTTAATAAGGGTTAACACTGGTTAACTTTTTAGGTAATGCAATTCGCATTTATAACTGTAATCCAAGCATCTTTTTCCCATTTCCCTGCCTGCTGTCAGGCAGGCCTGGGTCCTAGCGTCTCGAAGCAATTGTATGCACTTGAATAGTTACACCATTTTTAACGTGTAGTTTATTTATCCGTATTATCAGGGAAAAAATTTGATACATCCAAGTTACCCCCGGAAACAATCATGCCGACACGTTTGTTGCGAAACATTGCTTTGTGTTCCAATATGATGGCAAAAGGAACGGCAGCACTAGGCTCAACCACGATTTTCATTCGTTCCATAATGAGTTTCATCGCCAACACAATGTTTTCTTCAGTGCATGTTAATATATCATCCAGGTGAGTTGATAATATCGAAAAAGTAAGATCACTTAGTGATGTCAGCAGGCCATCGGCAATGGTTTTGGGTTGCACAGAGGGAATAAGTTTTTTGCTGTACAATGATTGTTGTGCATCCGAAGCCCCGGCCGGCTCTGCTCCTATGAGTGTTATGCCGGGGTTGATGTGTTTTGTTGCTATGGCGGTGCCGCTCATGAGGCCGCCACCGCCAACCGGAGCCATAACAACATCCAGCCCAGGTTGTATTTTAAGCAGCTCCAACGCTGCTGTTCCCTGTCCTGCAATGATATCGGGATGATTGTAGGGATGTATAAAATGAGCTCCGGTAGCATTTTGAACCTCCTTAAGTTTTTCTTCCCTGGCTTCCAGTGTTGAATAGCAGAAAAACACATCAGCTCCATAATTCCTGACAGCCTCCACTTTATTGCGAGGAGCAGATTCAGGCATAACAACATAGGCTTTTGTTCCCGCTTGTGCCGCTGCCAAAGCCAATGCCTGTGCGTGATTTCCTGAAGAATGAGTGCATACACCCTGACGGAGTGCTTCAGGATTTAATTTCAATATGGCATTGGTGGCCCCCCTGTACTTAAATGCCCCTGCTTTTTGAAAATTTTCACATTTGAAATAAAGATGGCAGCCGCTTAGTTCATTTAACATTGATGACTGCATTACCGGTGTCTCAAGTATCCGGTGATTGATCCGGCTTTTTGCTTGTCTAATGTCAGAATATGCTGGTGCTTCCATGATTTACGCTTCAGGGATGATGGCTGATTCATAATGTTCTAAGGTAGGAGCATTGTTTTTATCCAACAACACCGTAATTACATCAAAACGTATCTCCTCATCCCGGTCGTGAATGTCAACATAAGCATTGAGAGCTTGCAAAAGAAATGACTTTTTTCGTTTTGTAATTGCCCGTGTGGGATGCTCGAGGCAGGTATCCTGTCGAGCTTTGACTTCAACAAACACAAGCATATCGTTGTATTCACATATCAGGTCTATTTCTTTATTACCAAACTGCCAGTTCCTTTCTATGATACGATAACCAAGAGAAGCCAAATAATCAGCAGCCATGTTTTCGCCCATTTTGCCAAATTCCCTCGAATTCATTTAATAATGTTCGTATGATATGTTTTAACGAATGATCAGTTTTTGTGTGTCTGTTATCGTTCCGTCAATAATGTAGCGGAAGATATATGAGCCTTTCGGCAAAGCTGTAAGGTTTATGCTTACCGTTCCTTTATCATAACAGGTAAAGTCTTTTATTTGCTTCCCGATAATATCATACATGATCACTTTCAATTCACTGCCGGCCGGCAAATCATAATCTATGGCAGTGTGTTCTTTTGCAGGATTTGGATACACATCGCTTACTTTGATGTTTGATGATTTGTCTTCTATGCCGGTTGGCTCTGCTGTGTATTGTATGGTTAATGATACTGAGTCAGAAGGATTATTGATGTCAAATGCCGTGTACCTGATTGTTGAAGTGCCTTCATTGCCCATACAGTGATAATGCGTATCAAAATCATCTGCTGATGCACCAGCCGTCAGTGTAACTGCTACTGGTGAAATCATTGTCGTACTGCTGAGGCATGTTCCGTTCCAACAAAAATCATTGGCTGTGCCCGTTACAATATTGACGTAATATTTTTTTACCTTAACGTCCATGCTTTGATCACCATCGTTTAACACCGTAAAGTGTGCTTCAATTGTGCCATACTGCTGTTCAACAGAGCCAGTATAAAATAGTGTCGAGTCCGATACATCTGCATTACCATCATCTTCATGTAAAATCTTAAGTTCCTGTGATACTGAAAGATTAGCTTGAAGTAAGATAAGCATCCCAAGCAAAAATGGTAAAATATGTTTCATCATGTGTGGTTTTAGTTTGATATTGATCAAATATAAATATTATTTTTACAAGATGGTTATTCATCCATATTAAGTTGTAAAGATTATAAACGATAACAATATTTTAACAACTTTGTTCAACCTTGTATTAAACCAGTGAAGAAATGTGTTGTCTAAAATCATATTTTGGTTAATCAAACGTTTAAATGTGATATCTGCTTTGTCAGATAAAGAAGAACTTGTAATTTTTGAATAAATTTTCATGTCATGATAAAATACAAATCCATTGTTTTCCTTGTAAGTTTATTCATCTCTGCAAGCGTGTTCCTGCCACGACAGGCAAGTGCACAGGGGGAACATCCCGGAGGCCGTCCAAATGGAGATTTTGCAGGTAAAGGTGGAGCTATAAAGGTAAAAGTCATTGATAAAACAACTTCAGGACTGGTTGAATATGCCAGTATTGTAGTGTATTCTGTAAAAGATTCCAGTTTGGTTACAGGTGGTGTATCCGACTCCAAAGGAGTAGCTTTCATCACACAAATCCCTTTTGGGAACTATTACGTTGATATAGATTTTATCGGGTATATCAAGCAGCGTAAAGAAAACATTGAAATCACTGAAAGCAAGCGGTTTGTTGATCTGGGGACCGTTAAATTGCCTCAGGCAGCGGAAGTGCTTCAGGATGTGGAAGTGGCTGCTGACAGGAAACACATTGACTATAAGATTGATAAAAAAATTGTTAATGTAAGTCAGGACATCACATCATCCGGAGGCAGCGCTGTGGATGCATTGGAGAATGTTCCATCCATACAAACGGACATTGAAGGCAATGTTCAATTGAGAGGAAGTTCAAGTTTTACAGTACTTATTGACGGGAAACCAACACCTCTCGATGGCAGTGAAGCACTGCAGCAAATTCCGGCCAGTAGCATTGAAAACATTGAAATCATCACAAATCCTTCTGCAAAGTTTGACCCCGATGGTACAGCGGGTATTATTAATGTCATCATGAAAGAAAATCAGAAACAGGGAGTGAATGGAAATTTTAACCTGTCGTATGGTTCATTCAATGCGTTTAATGGTGATTTTCTTGTCAATGCACGTACCGGTAAATTTAATTTTTTTGTAAGCGGAAGTTACCGTGATGGCAAACGTAAATCCGAAACCGAATCACTGCGGGCAACTTTCTCAGATTCTACCTTTGTCAATGATGTTGAAGGAGAGGGGGAATTTCAACACAAAGGCTATGATGCACGTGTTGGAGCAGATTATTTCCTTACGGACAAGGATATTTTTACCATCTCCGGAGAGTATGGTAACCGTGGTTTTGAGCGTAGCGGGGTAAGTAATTACGACCAGTTTACAACGGATATTACAGAACGCCCCTTTGATGATCCCTCTGTAGATCATACTTATTACATCAACCAAAGCGGATTTTCGGTAAGCAGTGATTATATCAGCGGGGACCTTAACTATCAGCATAAGTTCAATGATGAAGGCCATGATTTACAGGCATATGTTTATTACAGCAGTGTGGTTACTGATGAAACATCTGGTTTTGAGCAGGAATATACCAACAATGAATTTGAAGTCCTCGATAGTGTTACTCCGGTTAAGGAACGTTCCATCCAGGATGGTGAAAACACCCGTTTCCGGGCAAAACTGGATTATACATACCCGTTTTCCGAACACGGAAAATTTGAAGCCGGTTACCAATTTAGGAACCGCATCGGCCTGACAGATTATAACTATGAAGTCTGTGATGAAGGCACATTCATTGATGACAGTTCCCAATTCAACGATGTTGACTTTAACCGGCAGGTTCAGTCTGCATACTCTACCTATACCAACCGGCTGGGAAAATTTGATTTTATGCTTGGGCTGCGTTTGGAATATACCAACAGGTTATTCATCAGCAACATCATGAACAACGAATGGACATACAGTAAACTTGACTATTTCCCCAGCTTGCATGTTTCACGTAAACTCGCCTGGGATATACAATTGCAGGCCAGCTATACCCGACGTATCCGCAGGCCACGGCCATGGTTCCTGGATCCGTTTCGCTCTAAAATGGATGAATACAATTACCGTGAAGGAAATCCTGGCCTCGAACCTGCCTATATTGATTCTTATGAATTAAATGCTCAAAAGCGATTTGGAAAACATTTTGTAGCACTTGAAACGTTTTATCGCCAAACGCACAATAAATTTGAACACATTACCCGTGTGGATTCCATGAATCCCGATATATTGATAAGTAGCTTTGATAATGTAGGGTCCGATGAATCTTACGGACTGGAAATGATGGGTAATTTTAATTTTGCAACATGGTGGAATCTCAATATCACGGCGGATATTTACAGGTATTCGCTTGATGCTATGATTGAGGGAACATCCACTCAAAAAAGCACAATTACATACAGCGGACGTTTAAACAATACATTCAAAATTCCCAAAACAAATACCAGGTTTCAAATATTTGGGATGTACCGAAGCCCGTCTGTTACCGCACAGGGAGAACGCGGCTCTTTCTTTATGGTCAATGCTGCTGTAAAACAAAGTTTCCTGGATCGCAAACTGTCTGTGATGTTTAGCCTGGATGATGTGCTGGGAACAATGAAACACCACAGGGAGAGTTATACAGATTATTTTTACAGTTACCATGAATTTGACATGATATCCCCAACCTTCAAAATTACGGTATCCTATATACTGAATGATTTTGAGCGCAGAAACGAAGAACACGATGCTGTGGAAATTGAAAATGACTCCATGATGTAATGTAAATGGTAATTTTTTAAATAAATTTTATTTTCTATTGCCCGGAAAATAAAATATATCTATATTTGCAACCTCTAAATTTTTGATAATTAAA
>JAQIDD010000031.1 GCA_027858215.1 Candidatus Delongbacteria bacterium
ACTTTACAAAGTTCTGTAAAAAAACATTACGATCTTTAATAGGGTAAAAATAAATACCATTAAAAATGTCCATTAGAAGACATCGTCAAAAAAAAACCATTAATTTTGTCCATTATACCGAAAATTGTCGTTATCCAGTGCCTTGGTGCCGTCAAGAATAAGAGGAACATTAAACCCGGCATCCACGGCATCAAGCAAGGTAAAACATACACATAGATCCGCTACCAGGCCACAAACATACAGTTCATCAATATCCCGGGATTTCAAATACCCGGACAGTCCGGTGTCTTTTTTATGTCCGTTATCGAAAAAGCCGCTGTAACTGTCATAATCAATATCCATGCCTTTGCGGAAGATGGTTTCAACCGGATTGGTGTTGAGCAGCGGGAAAAACTCAACACCGCTTGTTCCCTGCACACAGTGGTCAGGCCAGAGCATTTGTTCTATGCCCTTCCAGGTGATTTTCTCCAATGGTTCTTTTTCCGGGTGATTGGTGGAAAAAACTTTTATCCGCCGGCGGGTGCCAGTCCTGTGTTGCTACAACAAGGTCAAAAACGGCTTCCTCATCGTGCATGCCGTTCAGGAAATATGCCTGGCTCATGGCCAATTGGTACTGGTCGGTATAAGTACCGCTTAAATAACTATTTGTTTCAGACAGCAAGGTGTTTTCTTTGTTTTTGTCATAGATTTACCTCTCCTTCAATTTCCGTTGGTAAATGTCAAGGTCTTTTTGGCTGAAAAGCACAAACCTGATTAGTTTCAGATGGCTTGTGTTTTGGCATTGATCTTTAATTTCTGCCAGGGCAATATCAGTAGCTGGCTCAATGGGAAAACGAAAAGCCCCTGTAGAAATGGCAGGGAATGCGATGGATTCCAGTTTGTATTCTTCTGCCAGCTTAATGGAATTTTTGTAACACGCCGCAAGCAATTTGTCGGAAGGTTCGTCCACGCCGTACACCGGGCCCAGGCAATGAATCACATAATCGTTAGGCAATTCATGCGCCCCTGTGATGACAGCTTCGCCGGGATTGATGGGGGCGTATTTTCGGCATTCGGATTCCAGGCCTGTTCCGGCAGCCCGGTGGATACACCCGGCAACGCCACCACCAATGCGGAGTTCGGCGTTGGCAGCATTAACAACAGCCTGGATGTCAGGTTGATTAGCAATATCTCCTTTGACGGCTTCAATTTTTACGTTGTTTATTTCCATAGTCATAGATGTTTGATTTATGGTTATTACAATTGATTATTCATTTTGTTTATCAAATCAAAGGTAACGAATGTACATGAAAATTACATGCATTTAATAAATGCATGAAGGTGAATACCTTACACTTGTTTGGTCATACAGCACCATGACTCAATGCTCTTGGGTAAAACCGGAATAATAAGTAAAACAAACATAGCTTTGCGGGCAATGTTATAATAATCTTTTTCTGACACACGATTTTTAATTTTTGCCGATGCGTTTTTAAACAAATCATGGAGCAAAAAAAGCAAATAATTTCGTTAGGTACAGAATATGTTTTAGATTTTTATTGCAGAATTTGATGCTATGGATAAGAAAAACTAATTTTACAAGTTAATATAAAAATGACTCATTATGTTTTCAGGAATAGTTGAAGAAACCGCCAAAATTGTAAAACTTGAAAAAGAGAAGGGAAACCTACACATTACCATGACATGCTCTTTTGCAGATGAACTAAAAATTGACCAGTCAGTGTCACACAACGGGGTATGTCTTACCGTGGTTGATGTCAATAAAGACAAAAAAGAATACACCATTACCGCTGTGGATGAAACCCTGCAAAAATCCAATCTTGGATTGCTTGAAACCGGCGATGAAGTCAACCTTGAGCGGAGCATGTCAGTAAACAAACTGCTGGACGGACACCTTGTGCAGGGCCACGTTGACCAGACAGCAGAATGTGTGGATGTCAAAGAAGTGGAAGGAAGCTGGTATTTTACTTTTAAATATGACAGGACCAAGGGCAACATTACCGTTGAAAAAGGGTCTGTATCGGTTGACGGGGTGTCCCTGACCGTTGTAAATTCCCGTGATGACCAGTTTTCTGTTGCCATCATTCCATACACGTATGAGTTTACCAACTTTCACAATTACAAACCAGGCAGCATTGTTAATCTTGAATTTGACATCATTGGAAAATACATTCAAAAGATTGTTAACCAATACCTAGAAGGCATGAACCTTAAGAAATAAAGTATGAAAAAAACAAAAATTCTGGTAACAGGAGGGCTGGGATACATCGGTTCGCACACTACCGTGGAATTGATGGAAAACGGATATGATGTTGTCA
>JAQIDD010000114.1 GCA_027858215.1 Candidatus Delongbacteria bacterium
TTTGAAATTTGCTTGTTTACATGGATAAATTTTAAGAATTATTTCACTAAGTGACAAGTGGAATATTCTTTTGTATTTTATATCTTGCATGCTTTAAATTACAAGCACTATGTTTAAACGTTTTACATTATACATATTTATGGTAATTGTTTCCGGTGTTTTATCAGCACAGGACATTCAAATTGCCAAAAAGACCATTTCGTATCTTGCATCAGATAAACTGGAAGGCAGATTTCCAGGGACCCCGGGTGATAGCATGGCGCAGCAGTTTATTGAGTCTGAAATTGATGCCTATGATTTAAAACCGTTTGACTTTGGATACAGGCAGGAGTTTGAAATCGTGACAGACATTACCATGTCAAATGAATCTTTTGCCACCTGGAACGGTGAAAAACTTGTTCTCAAAGAAGATTTTATGCCCATGAGTTTTAGCGGGGGCGATGCTCTGAATGCCAGTATCATATTTAATGCACAGCAGGGCAACGATGAAGAGCTGGATTATCAACATAAGTGGGTGCTGAAAGTCATAGACAATAAAAACGATACCCTTCCAAGGTATGATGAGTTGATAAAATTGTATATGGATTTAAAAACCAATAATGCAGGAGGGCTTATTTTAACTTACACAACCGGGGTAACGGATAGCACCGAATTTTATCCATTTACCTATACCCGTTCGTTTATGTCTGCTTCCATTCCTGTAATACAGGTTTCCTACGAAATAATAAACAAAAGCCTTGAAAAATATGATTTGAGCATTTCTGATTTAAACACCATAAAACCAGACAACAATGTTACATACCCTGAGATCGAACTGCATGCTCAATTGAAAATTGATGAAATCAAAACAAAAACGGCCAATCTTGCCGGTTGGATTGAAGGCAGTGATACAAACACATGGATTGTATTGGGGGCACATCATGATCACCTTGGTTATGGTGGATACGGGTCAGGCTCACGGACACCTGAACGATATGCAATTCATAACGGAGCTGACGATAATGCTTCAGGTGTAGCCACCGTGTTGATGCTGGCAGATTATTATGCCCAACACAAACCGGAAGTAAACCTTGCTTTTGTGTTATTTGGAGCTGAAGAACAAGGCCTGCAGGGATCAAAAGATTTTGTTGAAAACATGCCGTTTGAAAAAGAAAAAATTAAAACCATGTTGAACTTTGACATGGTGGGCAGGGTTAAAGATTCGGTAATGAGCTTGATCGGCACAACCACTGCTAAAGAATATCAGGATGTGATATCCTCCTGTGAGGATGTACCGTTGAAACTAAAACTCCGGGAGGGGGGGTATTCCGGTTCTGATCAGGCCATGTTTTATGCTGAAAAAATTCCCGTATTGTTTTTCTTTGCCGGCATACACGATGACTACCATACCCCGGACGATGATGTTGATTTGATCAATTTTCAGGGCATAAAAATGCTTGCTGACTTTTGTGTTGATCTCCTGGATACCTTATTTTTACCTGAAACGTTGTTGACTCACCAGGAAGTGGAAGAGTCTGCAAAAAGCAGGCATGGCAATAACATGAAAGTCAAACTCGGGATCATGCCCGACATGACAGATGAATCAAATGAAGGCATGCGGATAGATGCTGTGATGAAAGGGGGAGTGGCTTATAAAACCGGATTGCAGAAATCGGATGTCATTACAAAAATAGGGAATACGGAAATTGGAAACATTTATGACTACATGAAAGCAATGTCAGCTTTTGATGAGGGAGATAAGACACAGATTACCGTGTTACGCGAAGGGAAGTTATTGGATTTTAATGTTGAATTTTAACAATAAAAAATGGTTGTAAAGAAAATATTTATCTGGGTAACAGCTGCACTCGTCACTGTCGCAGCATCGTATTATCAACGGCAAACTGGTCCTACAAAACCCATGAAAATGGAAACGGAGATTAGCGGTGATGTGTATAAATTTACGCTTACTCGTTCAGCCAGTATTTTTGATGGTTGCATAATAAGTATTCCAGATCATGAAGGCATTGACAAGACTGTCATTGTTTATAAAAAATACCCCGGTGATTTTTTACCAGACAGCGTTATAATGCAAAAGAATAATGGCAATCTGACTGCCTCCTTACCCATTCAGCCGGCTGCCGGAAAGTTGCAGTATTACCTGGTCATGTATCAGGATGGAGATGTAATTTTCAACAACGAAGATGATACGGCCATTGTCCGGTTTAAAGGAAACGTTCCGGGGTGGGCGCTAATTCCCCATGTGTTGTTTATGTTTCTGGCCATGTTTTTCAGTACCGCTGCCATGCTTATGGCTATATTTAACATCGGAAACATCAAAAACACATCCATACTCGCATTTGGTATCCTGGCACTGGGGGGATTTGTGTTTGGCCCCATTGTGCAAAATTATGCTTTTGGGCAGGCATGGACAGGCTGGCCAGTGGGTTACGACCTCACCGATAATAAAGTGTTGATTGCCGGAACAGTCTGGTTATTGGCTATTTTGCTTAACCTGCACAAAAAACGCAGGTGGGCGGTGATTGTAGCTGGCATAGTGCTTCTAGGCATGTTTACCATACCCCATTCTGCACGGGGATCAGAGTTTGATTACGAGACACAGGAAATAAAAACAGGGTGAGAGTGTTATTGTATCTTTCAGCGTTCTGTTGTTCTTCTGCGACTTGATAAATCCGACTTTTCATGAACAAACCGCCTTATAAAGAGGTGTTCTATACCCTTATTCTTCTTTTTAGCCTTATTCCTGATTTTTATCTGAAAATCAGTGGATTGTTCATAACCCATTTTTGAGTTTGGCATCTTTTGGGGATTTTGAACTTCCCGGTTTATATGGGTTAGGATTTCTTATTTTATTTCTATATTTGACATCCAAACCTGATAACACGTATTGTATGGAAGGAGACATCATCATCACCGAATCGCATCACAGGAAAGCAGCAGCCGAAATCCTGGATATACTGGGTGAAACAATCAAAACATCGGTGCCATTTGCGCTGACCATTGCAGGGGAATCCGGCAGTGGCAAATCGGAAACGGCTACAGCATTGGCA
>JAQIDD010000145.1 GCA_027858215.1 Candidatus Delongbacteria bacterium
TATTGGACAGAATTACCTTCAAAGAAAATTTTAGAAGCTAAACTACATCAAACTTTAATTGAAGCCAGAGAAAGGATTGCAAGGAGACAACTTAGAGAATAAAACCACGGTGTATAACAGGCTGTCATAAATAATTGGCGTTCAGTAGTTTGCGAAGTTTAGTGCAATTAATTAAGTTTACAGTAAATTGATACTAATGAGCTTCGAAATACCAAACTATTCATACACAAACCGTTTAATCCTAGAAGCAAACTTGCCAACGTGCTCAGTAAAACCCTGGATCAAATGCCCTCAGGTCTTCACTAAGCGCCGGCATGCGTGCTTGAAAGCAAAGCCCTGAGTGAATAAGGCAAACTAAAACCCCATAAAACATAGTGTTTATTGCAATTTTTTGCTATCTTTCGCAAGAAACCAGGCAAACTCGTATAAAATGCTCACACTCCCTTACAAATGCTTAGCATACGGATATAGACCTGGAGCACAGGCTTTGTGGGAGGAGTTACGTATATAAACCTTGTGTGCCATTCAAAAACCTTAGCAGACCCTGTTCAATTACAGAACTATATGCTTAAACATATAAATAATTATTTTGGCGCTAAATTATATCTAATTACATATATTTTAGTATATTTGCCTATTATTATATCTAAATACATATAATGAAACACTTAGCAGAGTTTGTCAAAGAACGGAGAAAAGAAGTCAATCTGACTCAGGAAGAATTCGCTGAACGTGCAGGAGTTGCATTAACAGTAGTACGTAAAATCGAACAGGGTAAAACGAATCTGAATATGGATAAGGTTAACTTAGTTCTTCACATGTTTGGGCATGAATTAGCTCCTGTTAACAGTAAAAACATGAATGAATGAGACAGGGAAAGGTATTTTATAAAGATCATTTGGCTGGTATCGTTACTGAAACCAATGAGGGAGAATATGTATTTCAGTATGATCATCAGTACATAAAAGATCATCCAAATGATTTCATCACGTTTACTATGCCAGTCACAGACAAACCATACACCGAGAAACGACTCTTTCCATTTTTTGAAGGATTGATCCCAGAAGGATGGTTGTTAGATATAGCTTCTGAAAACTGGAAAATCAATAAAAATGATCGCATGGGATTACTTTTGGCCTGTTGTCAGAATTGTATAGGTGCAGTGAGTGTGGAACCAATAACGGAAGAAGATGGAACATAAATGTTTATATTGTTACGAAACAATTGAAGACAAATTGGACTTTCACGAGAAGTGTTCAATGGAGTTCTTTGGAACACCAACACCTCCTGAAATAAAATATTCGCTTGATCAAATGGATGAGCTTGCAAAAAATGTAGTAGAGCGAAGAGTTGCTGTTCCAGGTGTTCAGCCAAAACTATCGATGTCCCTGGTCAAAGAAACCAAGGAGAATTCGGATACGCGATTGACTGTGGTTGGAGCGTTAGGTGGACACTATATTTTTAAACCACCTTCTGACAAATTTCCCGAAATGCCCGTGAACGAACATGTAACAATGCGAATGGCTGAATCTTTTGGAATTCGAGTTGTACCATCATCATTGATTCGATTATTATCCGGAGAACTGTCCTATATAACAAAACGAGTTGACCGGAATATAACTGGAGCAAAGATACACATGATCGATATGTTTCAGATCACAGAAGCATTTGATAAGTATAAAAGCTCCATGGAGAAAGTTGGAAAAGCATTGGGCAGTTACTCTAGTAATACTTTGCTTGATAAAACCTTTTACTTTGACTTAGCTGTTTTCTCATTTCTAACCGGAAATAATGATATGCATCTAAAGAATTTCTCTATGATCGAAAATACTTCTGGTTGGGTGTTGTCTCCTGCTTATGATTTATTAAATGTTGCAATTGTGTTCCCAGAAGATACCGAAGAACTTGCATTGACATTAGTTGGAAAGAAAAAGAAGTTGAAACGAGAACAATTTGAAAAATTAGGAGAGTGATTGGGATTGACTCCTAAACAGATCAAAGGAACCTTCAATCGAATGATAAAAAATAAATCAAGAGCATTCGATTTGATAGATCGATCGTTCCTATCAAAGGATATGAAAACTGCATACAAAAAAGTACTTGAAGGGAGATATAGACAATTAGGACTAAAAGAATAACGGCATACAATATATAGGAATATGAGCGGTGCGCAGCACCCAGCGAGTATTCCCGGCCTGCCCCGTAGGGTGTAGCTCGCATCAAGTTTATCTTAACTTGACAGTGAAGTGCTCCGAAATCGGCAACTAAAACATACCACATCAAGTTATGCATAAACGGCAATGCAAACATCAGGTATAATTCTTGACTTATTTCTTAGCGTCTTAGTATCTCTGCAGAAACAAGCGGTAACAAATTTTTAGGCCTGAATAGTTACCAATGTATTTTGGTTTTTGAGTTTAATAACATAACAGAAAAGCATAAAACCGGGCAAAATCATTAACTTTAAAGCCTATTTTAGATAGTAAGCGATCTATACTGCTGGGTAATACTTAATTGATGGTTTTAAATCATCACAACATAAAATGAACTGATAAATTCAAAAAAGAAAAACACATGAAAAGATCATTAACAATTTTATCGATTGCCTTATTGGCGGTATTTTTTGGCTGCGAAAAAAATTCGGCTCCCACTTGTGAAATAACTTCCCCGGATAATAACCAGGAGATTACACAGGGAGATGTGGTTACCATATCTGTTGAAGCAGAAGATCCTGACGATAATTTAAAAGAAGTGCGCTTTTACATTGATGATGAGAACATTGGCACTACATCCGGTAGTCCGTATTCCTGTTCCTGGAACACAGCCGGTGTTGCTGAAGGCAGTCACAACATCGAAGCCACAGCCATTGATGATGAAGGCGATGAGGCTTCTGATAACATTACGGTTACCATTGTAACAGTAAGTGTTGAAAATCCTGCCCCTACTGCGGCGTTCTCAGCATCGTCAACCTGTGTGGGAACTGGTGTGTCTGTTACTTTTACTGACGAATCAACAAATGATCCCACAAGCTGGAGCTGGGATTTTGGTGATGGTGAAACATCCACAGAGCAAAATCCATCTCATTGTTATCTCAGTACCGATACATATACCGTTGAATTGTCAGTAAGCAACAATGACGGGTCTGATACCGAAACCAAAACAGATTACATTGAAGTGACAGAGCCGATTACAGGATCAGTCACTGACCAGCGTGATGGCACAACCTACGAGACTGTAAGCCTGGGAGATCAGGAATGGATGGCTGAAAACCTTAAATATTTGCCCGAAGTGTCAGGACCCGGATCCGGTGCTTCATCAAGCCCGTATTATTATGTGTATGGTTATGATGGAACCGATGTTGCTGCTGCCAAAGCGACGAACAATTACAGCACTTATGGCGTATTATATAATTATAACGCTGCTATGGCAGGAGCTTCAAGCAGTGATGAAAACCCAAGCGGTGTGCAGGGTGTGTGCCCCGATGGCTGGCATGTGCCCAGTGATGCTGAATGGAAAGAACTTGAAATGACCATGGGGATGACTCAAACGGATGCTGATGATACCGGAAGGCGTGGTGATAATGAGGGCTGCAGCCTCGCTGCAAGTTCTAGCTTATGGGCTTATGGTGCTTTAAGAGGTGGTGATCAAATTGGCCTCAGTGGTTTTGATGCCCTTCCCGGTGGAAATCGTGCTTCCACCACTTTTGAAAATAAAGCTTTCCTGGGCAACTGGTGGAGCGCTACGGTCAGCACGAGCAGTAGCAGCATGGTACGTGTCATTGAATACAATTTCAGAACGGTATACAGAGGCAATTACGATAAAAAAATGGGGCTGTATCTAAGATGTGTGAAAGATGAATAAATACATCTCCGGTTTATTATGTACTTTAAGACAGTTTTGTGTGTTTTTAGGGGAGTTAATTTGTAAACGGATCCGTTAAAATAAGAATAAAATTTGTATTGATGCTATTTTCGGGCCTTGATTTTTGATGTTTTCATTGGTGTTTTCAGGATTTGGGCAATATCAGTAAATAGCAAATAAAAAAGTGCCAGTTTTTCGCATATCTGCAAATTCCTGGTTAAGAATTAAGATATCCGATACAGCTTTGGCAAATGATGATTATCTTTGGGGGAATGAGCTATCCGCCTGTGGCGGATTTAGTTCAACAGGAGATAATGGTCAGGAATTTGCTGACCATAAAATTGTTTCTCAGCAATTAGAACTTGATTTCTATTTTGCCCGTGCATATCATTCTTGGGAACGGGGAGCTAATGAAAATACTAATGGGCTCATAAGACAGTATATCCCTAAAAAAACAGATTTTAATAAAATTACGAATGAATATGTTAAATACGTTCAAAAGGAGAGCAATATAAAGCACAAACAGACTATTTGTTTCTTGACCAGAAAAGAAAAATAGGCCAGGTTAAATGAATATCAAAAT